>JAPDPN010000093.1:0-11770 GCA_034506455.1 Candidatus Zhuqueibacterota bacterium
GGCTCTTTTCTCGCCGGCTGCGCTTTGCCTCGCCATTGACTTTAAATGCGTTTGTGTAAGACGGCAAAAATTCGTTCAACTTAGAAGCAGGATTTTGCTGCCGAGATAACAGTCGTTCGAATGAAAGCTTGCTCAATATGAGCAGCTGGGTATACCGACATATGGCCCGATTTTGCAGGCGGGCAGGCTGTAATAAGTGCCGATTGTGCACTGTCCGTTCCCTTCAGGCAAGTCACCCAAATAAAAGATCTCTGGTTTTTGGTATTTGCGCTTTAATGCTCCGTGTTTTTCAGCTTTTTCCATCATTTTAGACCCTGCACCTTGATTCATTTAAATTTCCGGAATTGAGGTCGCCGAATAGCCGCTTGTTCTTGGGAGGAGTAATCATGTTGTATTATTCAAAAAAAGGCACAAACAAAAATAAGATGAAGGCCCTTGGCCGTTGCGGCTTTCCTCATCTGATCAAATTCGATGACCGCACCGATCGGCCGCCCACCCGTTTCTTTAGGCTTTTTTAAAAAACATTTGAAACTTGGGTAGGCACATTCATTAGGTCAGCTCGTTGCCCCATAAGTGCTCCCCTGTGTACAACTGCCCGGCATAACGTTCCCGCCCTGAAAACAGTTGGAGGTGACGTAACCGCCCGTAGAGCAATCATCCCATCTATGTGAATATCCTAGCCTGCAGGCGCCGCTTCCCTCGACAAGATCGCTGAGATAAAGAATCGTCGGTTTTTGGTATTTTTTTGCGCATGATCTTTTCGCTTCATGGTCTCTTTTCATCGTTTCCTCCTTTACCCTATTTTTTAACATTTGTCAGACGGCTAGTCGGAAACAACCCCTGCTCGTACGCCTCTTGGCAAAACCAAAAGGGCGCAAAAAGATTTTTTTCGCGGAAATAATTGTGTGCAATGCAGCTGCCCTTGCAGGTCTTTTTCATGACGCATACGCTGCAGACGCCTTGCAGATGATCGGCAAGATGATCGTGGAGACGCTTCAGGATCTTGTTGCGCGACCATATCTTTGCCAGAGGATCCCGGCCGACCCGGCCGAACACCAGTTCGCGAACGCTTTCTCCGATGCCGCACAACGCATATTCGCCCGTCGGCAATACGCCGATGATCTCTTCGATGCGGCAGACGCCGTTGCCCTGACGGTAAATGGTGCTGAGCGGGCGAAAAGCCGCCGGATAATCGAAAATAAGCGGAACTTTGGAGCTTCGGCTGAAAACCATATCGATTCGGCGGCCAAGCTCGATCAGCTCTGCAACCGATAATGTCTCTTTTTGATCGTAAAGATGCAGGGCGCGGCCTATGGGCTGAACAATGTTGAATTTGAGAGACGAAACGCCCAGTTCCTCCGCCAATTGAATGAGCTTGGGGATTTGCTCCGCATTGCGTCGAAAAAGAGAAAAAATTATCTGCGGTTTTATTCCGACTTGCGTTAGGTTACGGATTCCGGTTATAGTTTCCTCAAAAGCCCCTTTTTTATTGCGCACGGCGTCGTGCGCTTCCGCGTCGGCGCCGTCCAGGCTAACGGCTACGAAACAGGAACGCAAATCGGCTAATTGTTTCGCCCGCTGCGGGGTGCACAAGGTGCCGTTGGTTTCGATGTTTACGCCGAGATTTTTCGCCTGTAGAAAGGCGATGAGCTCTTCAAAGTGCGGGTGCAGCATCGGCTCACCGCCGGTCAGCTTGACCCGCTGCAGCCCCAGAGGGAGAGCTTCCTCCACAGCCTGATGAAAAAGCTCAATCGGCAGAAATGAATCCCTATACTCAGTCCCGCTCGGCGCTTTGCTCAACCAGCAATGCCTGCAGCTCAAATTGCAGCCGCGGGTGAGGTAAAAATAAATTTCACGCAAGGGTGATTCAGGCATCGGGCAGTTTGCCTCCTTCGGCTAAATAGCGACGCAGACACCCTTCCGCAGCAGGATGATCGAGTCTGCCGGTTTCGACATAGGCCAAGGCCGGGCAGTTGCCGGTGCAGTAAGAGAGAAAGCGGCAATCGCGGCAGGCGGTAAAATTTGCAAGCGGAATCTCTCGGCGTTTCCGCAGCTCATTGAGCAGCGGATGATGCAGCCAAACCTCCTGCAGATCGTCGTGTTCGTAGTGTCCCAAGACGAAATCGGGCAGCAGGGAACAGGGGATAATCGCACCGTCCGAGCGGACGGTCAGCCGCGAGAAAACGCAGCCGCAGCCGCTCAGCCGGCCGCCGTAGGGGAAAGGCGGCTCTTTGTCCCTAGCCGCCTTTTGCATGCGAAGCCACATATAAGCTTCAGCGTGGGGGCCGGCGGTCGATTTGATACGATTGGGATATCGGCGGTCGAGATCGAAAAGCGTGCGGATCGCCGCTTCCCTTTCGCTCGTTTCCAGACGCCAATATTCGGCATTTTGCCCGGCGCCGAAACTTTCGGCAGAATTGGTGCTGATGAACGGAAGCCGTAAATCCTCTAAAAGAAAACGCACCGTTTCTTCGAGGTCGGCATAGTTTTGACGCGTAAGGGTGATTCGACTGGTGACGCGGACGCCGTATTGCTGCAAAAGACGAATTCCTGCCACGGCGGCCTCCCAGCTGCCTCGACCGCGAAGCGCGTCGTGATGTTCTGCTACCGCGCTGTCGAGAGAAATTTGCACGTAATCGCAGCGACCGGAGGCGGCAATTTGCGCGGCAAGCGCATCGGTAATGCGGGAACCGTTGCTGATGACGGCAAAGCGCATGCGGTTGCGGACAATACTTTCCAACAGCAGCGGCAGGTCGTCTCTTAAAAAGGGTTCGCCTCCCGCAAGAGTCACAGTTAGGACCTTCAAATGCCCCAGTTCGTCGACCAATTGCAACAGGGAGGCGGTGGAGAGATCGGATCCTCTTTTGGATCTGCCTTTAGACAAATAGCAGTATTTGCAGCGCAGGTTGCAGCTTGAAGTTAATTCAATATCGACCGTACGCGGGGCGGTCATTAGAGGGTAGTTATTGCTTATCATTTTCAACAAGGACTGCCAATCTCAATTCGATCAAGGCCTGGATGAATTCGATAATCTCACTTTCGGCCGTGTTCGGAACTTCGGAATAGCTGTTCTTGATGATTTCAATGATCTCGCCGATGCTGTGGTGGCCGTCCAGCAGTTTCCAAATATCGGCGCCGATGGGATTGACGCCGAAGGCCGCCGCCCGATCGGGATCGAACAAAAGCCCCCAATCGTCAAATTCTTCTCTTAGAACGACGATAGAATTTGCTGCAATTTTTTGATTCGGCGTAACCATGGAATATATATAATTTTAAAAATTTCTTAATTTTTAGAAAAATTTTCAAGAAAAAAAATTTCGATTAATCAAGCTCCATGCTTACGCCCAAGATTACCCTTGTAATAATTCACAACTATTTTTCGATCATCACCGTATTTCCAATTCTTGCAATTCGCAGCACGCCGCCTTTGGTGCAGCTTTGCCATTGCCGGCTTTCCTCATTCAATGAACGGACCTGCTGCAGCAGCCGACCGGCTGCCGTAACCCGGCGCGGCTTGGCGGTAAGGCGGAGGACATTAAACCGACACAAAAGCCGGCGTTCTATTTTCGGCCCAGCATTACTTGAAACATCTTATAGGAAAAGAATCTTGGTCGGAAGCAGAGGTGCAATATTTTCATCCGTCTGCAGCGCAGGGTGAGCAGCAGATGCTTGTTTTGCTAATCCACTTAGCTTTCCACATTAATGCTTTTCCCGACAACCGAATAATTTTCTCTTATGGACAATCGCAAACCGAATGCAGACACATAACTATTCTGCCGGTGATTTTTCATTGCGGCATTATTTTAGTCCCTTCCTTTTCCTGCATTTTAGCCTTAGCGGAAAACCAAATAGAACAAACAACATCAGCTGAATCAGTCTGTCTCTGTTATCTGAGGGTCAATCCCCATCTGCCTGAACGCCTCTTTGACCTTATCCTCGAATTCCTGCTCGCTCAGTTGACCGTCACCCAGGTTCAGGGAAATTTCCAGACGGTTATAGCGGCTTTGCAGGTAGTTGAGCACGCCCATCAGGTTGGAGACTTTGCCTTTCGGCACGACAAAGTTCAAGCGGAGTTGCTGATATTTCCCGCCCGCAGCAACGCCGGACGACAGGGGCGGCCGGCCGGTCGTGGCAGGGATGGGAGCGTCATTTATGAGCTGACCGTCAACTGTTTGGAGGGATGGGAAAGTAAGCTTTTCTTGCTCGGCGCGCCGTTGGGCTTCGCACACCTCTGCGCGAATCAGCGCTTCCGTGGCCGCAAAACTGGGGGTGCATTCCTCCTTGAAGCAGCGGCAAAGCGGCTGGTCGTTTTGAACTTCCCCCAGGCCGAAAAGGCCCTGACGCACGCCTTCGGCAATGCCCGATTCCCAGGCCGAACGGCTTGCGACGCGTAGTTCGCCCGGGGTGGTCAGGCCGGCTTGATAGATTTGCGCCGTGGAGACCCAATCGCGGTTCTGGAGGTATTTCTCTTTGATGACCAGCGGGGCGACTTTTTCCAGGATTTCGCCCTCCATGCGCAGACGTTCATATACCTCCTGGTCGAGCGGGCGGGTATCTCCCACGGTCGGCAGGCCGAGATCGAATTCTTTCCAATCGTTGTTTTGCGACGGCAAGTAGAGTTGACGGTACACCCGCCGCACGGCTTCGTTCAAATCGCTCTCCACCCGCTTGAGTTGTTCTTTGATTTCCTTTTGTTGTTCGGGGGTCAAGTGAAGGGTCGAATCGGCGGCCAGGCTCTGGTAGGCCAGTTTTTTGCGCGCCAGGTTGCCGAAGGCCGTTCGCTCGTGGGGAAGAGGGGTCAGGAAAAGGAGCGTGTTGCGGTGGACGCGCGGGGCCTCGCCCTTTTCGGTCAGCAGGGTGCGCATCAGGACATCGTTGGGTTCGCGCAGGATGACGAGTTTCAGGTCGGGCGTATCGGGGATGTCGGCGGAGCGTTCCAGCCAGATAAACACTCTGAGCCGCTCGCTGCGCACACGGGCGCGCAGCAGGGCCTCTTCCATCTCTTCTATCTCATGGGCAGAAATGTTTTCTGAACGCACCAGCACCATGCGATTGAGGTTGGGCTGGTTGGCGAAAAAGTACTTGCTGTTTTGGTATTGCAGGTAGAAAAAGCGATTTTTCGCTTCTTCCAGCGCGTCGGCGATGACCGCGGAGGGGGTTTCGAGGCCGGCGGCGTTGCGCTTGAGGTCGGTCAGGGTGGCGCCGCGTTCCACGCCGCCGGAGAAGGAATACAGGAAATCGGCCGCGGCGACGCGTTCGCCCAGGCGCAGGCCCTGATAGGCTTTGCCCAGCGCGGCGCTGACCTTGCGCGCCCCGGCTTCGGGTCCGGTGATGTCGGCGGCGATGACGCTGTCGTATTCGCTGCCGATGTGTTTGAGCAGTTCGCGGCGGATTTCCTGATTGCTCAGGTTGAAATCGGCCAGGGTAATATAGGGCAGGGAACTATTTTTGAGGTCATGGACGACCATCCCCAGCAGGCGCAGCACGCCGCGCGTGCGCTGGAAGTTGGGGAAACTGCCCCAGCGCTGATAGAGAACGTCAATCACATCCGGCAGGAAGGGATAGGATGCCTCGAAGCGCGCCCGATAGTCGGAAGGCTCCACCCCCGCCGGCAGCAGCGACTCGCGGGCGGCGTAGTCCATGAACGCCGAAATGACCGCATTGGCGGCTTTCTGATCCACGTGCGAGAACAGGCGGCGGCGGATGACGGCGGCAATTTCGTTCTCTTGAACGGGAGTGTAAATCTTTTCCACCCGCCCGCTGACGCGCTGAAGTTGCTGGAAGAGATGCTCGGCGCGCTGGTCATAGTGTTCGACCAGGCTGGAGGGGAGGGTCACCACCAGCGCCACCCGTTCGAGCGTGGCGACCAGTTCGGTCAGTTCCTGCATGAAGGCGATGGTTTGGGCGGCCAGAGTGCTTTCCCCGACCGGCGTCCCGGCGGCTTTGGTGACGTATTCCAGCACTTCGTCGAGCAGAATCAGCACGGAGCCTTGCGTTTCGAGCAAGGCGCGCAGGGCGGTGCGACCGGGCGAGGTCAGGCCGGTGAAGTTTTGCTTTTTGCCGGTCAGTTGCTCTTCGAGCATGCCCCAGAGGGTATCCGTGGCCGACATGTCGGTGCCGACCATGACCACGCGCTTCACTTTCCATTCGGCGGCCTTGTGGTAGAGGGCGATGAGCGCATGAGTCTTGCCGCCGCCGAAAGGCGTCTGGAGTTGGACCACCGGGTCGCCGCCTTCGCCCTTCAAGCGCTTTTCGACCAGGGTCAGCAACTCTTTCAGCCCGACGGTTTCGTGGGTTTTCTGAAAGAACAGCGCCGGGTTGCGGTATTCTTCCACGCCGCGCCCGCGGCGGACTTCTTCCAAATCGGCGGCAAAGACATCCAGCGTCAGGCGACCTTGCAGGATGTCATCGTGAGGAATGGCGATGGTGTGAAAAGGCTTGAGCATGGCTTCCGATTCTCCTTGACCAGCAATACCGGCTTTCCGGGACGGTTTCTCGCCCGCCCAGTGCGATTGGATGTATTTGAGGGTTTCCTGCGCGTCCAGTTCGCGGGTGGTGGTCTGAACCCGAATGTAGAATTCCTTGCCTTTTTCCCCTTTCAGGAAGACCGGTTCGGGGGCCGGCTGGACGTCCATCACATAGACGGTTTTCCCCTCGATTTCCTCGAAGCGCGCCGTTACCAGCGGCGGCGCGGCATACGCTGCCCCCAGGCTTTCTACCAACAGGTTGGCGACGGTCTGGGCAAAGCGGTCACGCGAATTGCCTACCAGGCTCAGGTCGGCCTCCAGGCCATAGACCCGGCCATCGTCTTCGACGCCGATGACCAGCGTCCCGCCTTCGGTGTTCAGGAAGGCGGCGATGGTCTTGAGAACGCTCTTGCGCAAAGCTTCGTTTTTCACGCCCTGCTTCACGTCCCATTGCAGCGTGCTTTTGAATTCGAGACGCAGGCCTTCACCTTGGGCGATAAGGGTCTGAATTGCCATGTGGATTCCTCGGCTCGTTGCCGTTTTTGTAATTTTACCCGGCACGGCGATAAATCGCTTTCTTTCACGGCGATAAATCGCCGTGCTAGAGGCGGATTCATCCGCCGTGCTCCCTAGCCCCTCCCTAGCCCCATGATTTATCATCGGGCGATGATTGATCGTCGGGCAATTTATCGTCTGGCGATTTATCATCGGGCGATGATTTATCGTCGGGCGATTGATCGTCGGCCGGCGCGCCGGCGGATCAAGCCGCCATCGGATAAATCCGCCGGCAAAATGGACGACGCCCCATGAATCGGGCCAAGGCGGATTTATCCGCCGTGATTCATTAGCCCGACGATTCATCGTCGGCCGATTTATCATCGGGCGATGATTTATCGTCGGGCGATTGATCGTCGGCCGGCGCGCATGCGGATCAAGCCGCCATCGGATAAATCCGCCGGCTAAATGGACGACGCCCGATAAATCGGGCTAGGCGGATTCATCCGCCGAGCTTAGCCCGACGATTTATCGTCGGGCGATTTATCGTCGGGCGATTTATCGTCGGGCGATTGATCGTCTGGCGATTCATCATCGAACGACGATCAATCGCCAGGCAAATTAATAAAACGAAATAAATGTAATTCCGTTTGATATATTATACAAAAAATTTTGCAAAAGAGACTATAACTAAAACAAGTTTTGCTGTTGTGGCTGTTTATCCTGTTTTATTTCCTTATCCACAGCCTCTAATACGCGCTCGCGCCCGGCCAGGAAGCCATCCAGCAGCTTTTTTTCCTTGCTCTCGATGGGCAGCGTCTCGGAGATGGCCTGCGCCACGCGGTAAAACGCTTCGCTGTGCCCGAAGCCGCTTTCGGCCAGCGTCTTGACCATTTCGCTGCGGGCGCTCTTTTCCCACAGCAACAGCGCTTTGTGGAGCACATCCACCAGGTCGCGCGGGTCGTCCAGATCGTCCAGTTTGCGGTGGTGCGGCCCCAGCAGGCGGACGAATTCCTTTTCCTTGCGGATGCAGCCCGCCTTGCCGAATTGCGCCGCCAGGTCGAGGCCGCAGGAGTGGGCCAGTTTGTTGGCTTCGTCGAAGGGGACGAGCGCCTCGCCATAGTTCCAGCGCCACAGGACGTAGAAGCGGGTGAGCGCCGAGATTTCAGACGCAAAGCCGTTGTGCAGGATTTGCCGCACGGCGTAATCGGTGGCGATGGCGCGCACTTCTTCCAGCAGGCGGTCGGCGCGGACGAGGTTGCCCTCAAAGTCCAGCACCTTTTCGTATTTGCCAAAGACCTCGATGGCCGAGCCGATAGCGGCGATGAAGAAATCGGCCCCGCCGATGCCCTCTTCCCACAGGCGCTGGAGTTTGACGTGCATGTGCCGGCGCAGTTCCTGGCGCACTTCGTTGTAAAAGCCGGCCGGCCGGCGCGCCGCCTTGCGCGCCACGATGTAGATGGACGAGGCCAGCGCGGCGGATTCGCTGGCGCGCAGACGGCTTTGCATTTCGGTATTCAGCGGCCAGGCGGCATTGACCACCAGCCCGCTCTCCAGCAGGGCGTTGAGGACGGTTTCCCACCCTGCGGTGGACTTGTGGGCATAGACGATGACCGCCGCGCCGCCCGGCTTGAGCACGCGCTGGATTTCGCGAAAGGCCAGGGCGAGCTGTTCCTCGAAGAAACGCTTGCCGGCCTCAAAGCCCCCCGCGCCGTGCGAGTAGGCCACAATTTCGCCCGCCTTGGGCGTGAGCGGGGTGGAAAACAGGTCGGGGTAAAGATGCCCCACCGTGCGCTTGAGCCAGACGTAGAAAAAGTCCGAAAGGTAGGAATAGGGGACGTTGTCGTAATAGGGCGGGTCGGTCAGGACGGCGTCGAAGTAGCCATCCGGGTAGGGCAGGCGCGTGGCGGAAGACTGGGTTACTGTAGAATTGATGATTGATGATTGATGATTGAAGATTGAAGATTGCTCAATTGATGAAAGATGTTCCAAAACGTTAAGAATTGAATCATTTTGAGCATCAGCACCACCGGTTGATTCGCTGAAAGGATTTGCTTCTACATAGTCCCACATCATTGGGAGTGCCTGTCTTGAAAAAACGTGCTTTACGTTCTCCCGCGAATTTTCCCATTGACATAGTGTGGCAAAAAAGTCAGCAAGCCTTCCCACAAACAATCCCAAATACGCCCCAACGGCCTGGGCGAAGTCGGGCGGGGATTGGTCGGCGAGCATTTGGGCGTGGGCGCGGCGGACGGCGTCGGCAAAGACCAGCAGCGCCATCTGCTGGCGCGGGTTGAACAGGTCGCCCCAGGTTTCAATAGCATAGCCTTGCACGCGAAAGCCAAGCGTCCCACGTGGCGGCAAGGGTTCATCCGGCACGGGTTCGAGGCCCCATTGCGGGCGCAGTGCTTCGACCTTGTGTTGCAGGGCGTCTTGGGCGGCGCGGCAGGCGGCCAGGTCGCGTTCGGCCGGCAGGCGGTAGGTTTTGCCGCTCTGACCCCCACCCGGAGCGAGCACCACGGCCACCATGCGCTGCCCGGCTTTGCCCTCTCGAAACAGGCGGCGGGTGGTCTGGTCGTCCATCACCGCGCCGCAGGCCGGGCAGGCCACCACAGCGCGGCGCACGGTGCCTTCTTCGGGGTCAAAGCCGGCGGGCCAAGGGGCGTAGCGCCCTTCGACAGGCTCAGGGCGTCGCTCTTCGGCCTGCTTGCCTTTGGCGACAATCTCGAATTCGATGGGGCGTCCCGCCCCGCGCGAGAGCGGGCGCAGGGCAATCTGCTTTTTATCCTTTTTGGCCAGCCAGAACTGGCGCATGAGCGGGATTTCGACGCCGCAGGCGGGGTTCCGGCAGGGGAGCGTCCGCGCCCAGATGTAGCCGACGGGGATACCCTCACCCCCGGCCCCTCTCCCATAGGGAGAGGGGGGATAGAAGGAGGCCAGTTCTTTGCGTGCTTCTTCCAGCACCCACTCGCCCCAATAGCGCACGGCGTTGAGGAGGGGGTTAAATTCAGTAGATTCCGAATCAGTTGTCGGGTCGAAAAGAGCGGGTTGTTTCGCCGTCGAATAAATCCGACGGCTGCGTTTTGACGCCCCATGAATGGGGCTATATTCTTCGTAGCCCGACGATTTATCGTCAGGCGTTTGAGAAGGCAACGCCCATTTCGGCATCCCTTCAAACGGACGCCCGAACTGCTGCGGGTATTCGAGGGTGGCTTTTTCGATGAGCACGGCCACCGGGTTGTAATCGTTGGCATAGGCTTCGCAGCCCAGGCGCAGGGCTTCCAGCGGGTACGAGCCGCCGCCGGCAAAGGGGTCGAGCACCTTTGGCGGCACGCCGCCGTTGGCTTGCAAAATCTCGCGGCGGGCGCGGTCCAGCAGGGCCGGGTTGTTGGAATTTTCCCACTGGCTCAACTGGATGATCAAGTCGCGCTTTTTCTGCCATTCTTCGGCGTCTTGGGGGGCAGGGGTCAGTGCGGCATAGGCAGTGGCGCGGCTGGCGGCCAGCGGTCGGCGCGCCCACCAGATGTGCAGCGTGCTGATGTGTCCGTGACGGATGTTCTTTTCACGGGCCGAGGCTTCGCCCACTTCTTTGACGGGGAAGGATTCTTCGATGAAACGACGAAACTTCAAGGACATGATGTTCCCACCTCGGTTTTAGATTTTGTGTGATTTTATCGGATAACCTGTCGTTGTCCAAATCTGCCGTCGCCCATCGGACCCATCCGCCATCGGATAAATCCGCCATCCGCCATCGGATAAATCCGCCATCGGATAAATCCGATGGCTAAATGGACAACGCCCGATAAATCGGGCTAAGGCGGATTCATCCGCCTCGCCCGACGATTTATCATCGGGCGACGATTTATCGTCGGGCGATTCATCATCGGGCGATGATTTATCGTCGGGCGATTCATTATCGGGCGATGATTTATCAGGGCATCATCGCGTGTTCATCATCGGCATCGGATAAATCCGTCATCCGCCATCGGATAAATCCGCCATCGGATAAATCCGCTAACCGGGCGACGCCCGATAAATCGGGCTAAGGCGGATTCATCCGCCGTGGCTTTAGCCCGATGATTCATCATCGGGCGACGATTTATCGTCGGGATGATTTATCGTCGGGCGATTCATCATCGGGCGACGATTTATCGTCGGGCGATTTATCATCGGGCGATGATTTATCGTCGGGCGATTCATTATCGGGCGATGATTTATCAGGGCATCATCGCGTGTTCATCGTCGGCATCGGATAAATTCGCCATCGGATAAATCCGCCATCGGATAAATCCGATGGCTAAATGGACAACGCCCGATAAATCGGGCTAAGGCGGATTCATCCGTCGTGGCTTTAGCCCGATGATTCATCATCGGGCGACGATTTATCGTCGGGCGATGATTTATCGTCGGGCGATTGATCATCGGGCGATGATTTATCAGGGCATCATCGCGTGTTCATCATCGGCATCGGATAAATTCGCCATCGCGCCATCGGATAAATCCGCCATCGGATAAATCCGCCATCGGATAAATCCGATGGCTAAATGGACAACGCCCGATAAATCGGGCTAAGGCGGATTCATCCGCCGTGATTCATTAGCCCGACGATTTATCGTCGGGATGATTTATCGTCGGGCGATGATTTATCGTCGGGCGATTAATCATCGGGCGATGATTTATCAGGGCATCATCGCGTGTTCATCATCGGCATCGGATAAATTCGCCATCGGATAAATTCGCCATCGGATAAATCCGATGGCTAAATGGACAACGCCCGATAAATCGGGCTAAGGCGGATTCATCCGCCG
>JAPDPN010000094.1:0-3134 GCA_034506455.1 Candidatus Zhuqueibacterota bacterium
ACAACGTCAGCGAAAACGGCCAGTCGTGGCTCGGATTGGACAATCTGGTGCTCATGAACCTTTCTCCCTCGGTTGTTGCCGACGCTGTAAAACCGACCGAGTTTGCTCTGGCGCAAAACTATCCCAACCCGTTCAATCCGCAGACCGAAATCTGCTATTCATTGGCGCGCGAAGACTGGGTTCGCTTGAGCGTTTTCGACGCAACGGGCAGGGTGGTTTCCGTATTGGTCGATGGGCGGCAAACCGCGGGCGAGCACCGCGTTACTTTTACCGCAGGTAATCTGCACAGCGGCATCTATTTCTTGCGTCTTGAAACGACGGAAGGCTCGCTGACGCGCAAAATGATCTTGGCCAAATAACATAAATCCAACAGGCCCTGGCCGTCAAGTCCGCAATTTCTAAAACCAAGGCATCCTTACCGTTAAGGGTCGCATCTTGATTGCAGACAAAAAATAAAAAGCCCGGCAGATTTACTGTCGGGCTTTTTTGATGTATGAAAGGGGCGTTACTTGAATCTACTTGACCAGAATCACTTTTTGCAGCATAGTTTGCTCTGCCGCCTTTAGACGGCAATAGTACACGCCGCTGGCAAGGGAATTACCGGCGGCATCGCGGCCGTCCCACACCACTTCGTGCCTGCCTGCCGGGACAATTCCGCTCATCAGCGCGGCAACGAGTCGACCGCGCGCATCATAGATTGCCAGATCTGTTTCGGCCGCTTCCGGCAGGTCGAAGCGAATCAACGTCTGTGCATTGAAAGGGTTGGGATAACTGGGATGCAAGGCAAACTCTAGTTTATCTGTTGCCTCCTTTAAGGCCGAGACGGCAATGGGCTGTGACCATTCTCTGCCGCCGTCCAGATGAATCAGCTCTAACCGGTACCATTGCTTTTCGGCGTTCGGTGTTTCATCCCAATAAACGTAATCAGCCCCTCGAGCCTGGCCGCCGTTTGCCGGAATTACGTCGCAACTGATGCGTCGGAAGGAACCCTTTTCCGATTCAGCGGCATGAAGAGCAAAGCCTGCCAGATCAGCTTCGTTTTCAGTCCTCCAAGAAATGCGGACCAGCTGCCCCTCTTTCGATGCTCGAAAAGCCGCCAGTTTGACGGCGATCGGCGTTTCATAGGTGATCGGGTTGTTGTTGGAAGTGTTGGTGTTGTAATAGATTGAACCGTTGATGTATTCGCAGACATGGATTCGGTAGGAAGTCCTGGAATTAAGGCCGGTTATTTCAACGCTTGTGCCGGTACCGTTATAAACACAATACCAGCCGCTATTGCCGATTTGATCTCCTTGACGGAAAGTCGTAGAGGCATTATAGATAGTATTGTCCACCGGTTCAGCGCTGCCGGAAGTTCCTTCTTTGACGAACACAGCGCAGCCGTCGCCGTTGCCGCGCGTCCAGGAGACCCGCACCGATCCGCCGACAAGCGGCTCGACTTGATTATTTAAACATTGTTCTGAGGGACCGATTTTAAATACATAGGCGGCACCGGCATCGGCAACAGAGTTGTCTTCAGGGCTGCTTCCATCACCATCCTCACCCGAGGCACCCGCAATAATATAATCTCCACTGATGGCTATACTATAGCCGAAACTGTCACCAGTTTCACAATTTGCCGCTTTGAGGAAATATGATTCAACCCAGGTGCCGGCGTTTTGGACAAAAAAATAAGCGGCGCCGGAATTAGACCTTGAATTATCATTACGACTTGATCCATCACTGCTCTCCCCCCAAGCGCCAATAACCACAGAATTTTGCGATGCAGCGACGCTCCAACCAAAAAAGTCTTTAGTATCGAGATAGTTGGCAGGTAATTTATTTGCAGAAGACCAGGAACCATTAGAATATGTAAAAACGTACGCAGCGCCTTTTTCATCTAGAAAAGGCTCACCTACAACTGCGATATTGCCGCTTATACTTACGCTCCAGCCAAAATTCGCATTTTTAGCCGGTTCGTCATGAGACAAAGTTGCTTCACAACCCCAGCTAGAACCATTTCGTCTATAAATAAATGCCATGCCAGCACCGGTTACCGTACCCACATCACGAGTATAGGCGCCAATCAAAGCGACATCGCCGTCAATTGCTAAGGAATACCCGAAACCTTCATACTCCTGCGGTTCCGGTGTTGTCAGCGTCGTCTGAAAATCCCAAGTACCTTTGTTGGTGTTGTAGACATATACATCTACTGCACCCGCATACTCAATTTGTTGGCCTTCTATTTCGATCGTTTTATAATATGAGCCGACTAAAACCGTATTATTACTAATAGCTACAGCCCAGCCATAATTTTCTCCAGCCTGAGCGTTCCTAGGTGATAATTTTTCTATCTGGGTCCATGAAGAATTTGAATATTGAAAGATGTAGGCTGCTCCATAACCATCATCCGCTCCCGGCGCTCCAACAACAATAAAATCGCCGCTTATACCAACCGAATTGCCAAATAAACTGAAACTTTGGGAAGCATTTGCAACCAAATGAGCTTCTTGAATCCAAGCCGCACCTTGGCGTCGAAAAACGTAAACAGCGCCGGTAAAGTCGTCTTCTCTTGTAGTACCAATCACTACCCTATCCTCGTCAATGTCAACGACTTCACCAAAATTTGCATATTGTAAGGGAACAGAAGCCTTCAAATACGCCTGCTGAAAAAATGGATCAATAATTAGGGGATAAGCTGCACTACGATCGTCGACAACGATCTGAAAGCTGTTGCAGGCATCCATACGCTTAAACGCTGCTGGCAGAATTTTACCTTCTGCATCAACGGCCATCAATCCGGAGCAGACCAGTGTTATGCCGCCGCATCGGAAGGTCACCGCTCGTCCGTCCTCCGAAATATCAGTACTCCATCCGTCATTAATCTGTAGAACCACGGTGAGCAATTCCTGCAATTCCTGGTGTCTCATCGGAGGTCGCGGCAGGGTAAAACCCTGTTGAATGCCTTCCGGTCCGTTATTATACCATTCCATAATTGCGTTATAAGTATACTCGACTCGGTTTTCCTTTGCTGTAGGTTCAACCCTGGGCAGCGATTGTAGATTGGTCCCATAGCCTACCGCCGCAGTACAAAGTCGAAGAGCATTGTTTTTCAGAAAAAAAGTCACGCCCTCTGCTGTAAAGTCAACTGAATA
>JAPDPN010000094.1:3234-6393 GCA_034506455.1 Candidatus Zhuqueibacterota bacterium
CAATGAATTCTCTGAAAAGTGTGTCCGTTTACAGTGGGTTCGGTCAACAGAAAAACCGAGCAGGGAGCTTCGCGCGCCAGCGTGCGGGCTACAGAACCGAGATAGTATTTGAACAACCCTTCCTTAGCCAAGGCCCCGGCAATGATGAGGTCCGCGCCCAATTCAGCCGCGGCAGCCGCAAGCTCATCGCCGGGGTTGCCTTCCCGCAACATGACGGAGGGCTGCAATTCCCAAATCTTGGTTGAAGCGGCGATCTTGCGCAGCTTTTCCTCGCTTTGTCTGCCTGCATCGCCGACGTGTACCAGAACCGCCTCGGCTCCAAAAGCGCAGAGGATGCGGTGGGCTTCGTTCAACACCGCCGTCAACCGCGGCGAAAACGCTGCAGCAACCACGGCTTTGCGAAAAATCGGTTCATCATAACGGCTTTGCGAATGGACAATCGGTGATCCTTCACTTTCCTCGACGTTCATTTGATTCACCTGCTCGACGGGTAAAATGACGGAACAAAGCAAAAGCAATAAAAAAAGAAAACGCAAACACTGCTGCCGGAATCACCACTCCCAGCCAAGGACTGCCGATTCGGTTTGCAGCCTGCAGAATTATCGATGCCATATCAAACCTTCTTGTAAGAACTTTATTCAGATGATTTCGTATCGCGGCTTTCTGCGCGAAAAGAACCCTTGCCGAAACGCCTTAGAGCCTCTCCACGCTTCTATACGACTACAGCAGATAGGCTTCGAAATGATACCGATCTTTAGGATGTAGAAAGATCTTTTTGATCGCGATTCGGCTTTTGGGCCGACGCGCTCTTTTTGTTCCTTCGATAAAACGACCAGGCGAACAACATCCCCCCGACTGAAAACAGATAGGAAATCGTCATGCCGAGAACAATAATCAGCCCCTTCTCCATCGCTACTCCTCCCACCGCTGATGCTTTTCCAGCTCCTTCAGATATTCCTGCTGCTTCCTTTCATAGCTTTCGGAAACAGCCTTTAATTTCGGATCGATAACATAGAACATCAGCGCGGTCATGAGGATGCCAAGGCCGAGAAAAAGAAAACCGATCGGCAGCAGAAACAGCGACATGGCAACGCCGAATGTGATAAAGACATAGCTGAACGGGGAAAGAACGACGGCGATCCAATCTTCCTTCGTCCATTCATCCGCTTCGTGGGGTGTCCAGTTTCTTCTGATCCAAGACATGACTATGCTCCTTTTGCCTCGGTTTCCGCTTTGCGCTCGATCTCCGCCAAAGCCTGCAGCAGGCCACGCCGCTCGGCTTCGCGCTTTACCGGTCCCCAGAAACCGATCGGACGAGTCTGCACATAAAGCTTGACCAGTCTGTCCATGTCGTCGGGTTTGGTTAACAACGTCACGGGAATGTAGACCATTGCGACGAGGACGATGAGAATCCAAAACTGAATGTGTTGAGGCAGATCGTTCGGGATGACGCCGAAGGCCGGCAGAATCCAGACCACCAGCCAGCAGATGCCCAGATTGGCGATCCAGGCCGAAAGGTAGCCCCAGGCATTGAAGCGCCACCAGATCACCTGGAGAATGTTGGGCAGCCAGGTACCGGCAATCATCAGCCAAAGGGCAAAAAAGAGCCAATCGACGATATCCTTGCCGATCATGATGCCGAAAAAGAAAGAGCCGAGCAGAACCACGACGGTCATCCATCGACCGACGCGCACGACTTTATCTTCGCTTGCCTGAGGGTTGATATAGTGGTGGTAGAGGTCGCGAGTGGCGTACATGGAACCTAAATTTAGAATACCGGCGATGGTCGAAATATGAATGGCAAGAATCGAGGCGAAAAAAAAGCCGACCATGCCGACGGGAAAATATTCAAAGCCGACTTTGAACCAAGCCAAGGCCGCTTCATCGCCGGAGAGCTTTCCTTCGGTCATCACCACGACGGCAAGCACGGCCAAGGCCCATATCGCGTTGCGGAAAATGACAGCGGCTGCGCCCCACCAGATGGAATAGCCGGCATCTCTGACGTTGCGGGCCGACTGAATACGCTGCGCTTCGACGAACCAGTCGAAATGCGTGGCCATGCCGAATCCGCCGAGAAAGGGAACGGCAATCATGGTGATCAGCCACAGAATCGGATAGTCGCCCTTGGCAAAACCGGTGGAGCGGAAAGGATTGAGCATCTCGCTCATCCCCAAATTATAGAGACCGGCGACGATTTTGGATGGACCTCCGGCAGCCATTGCCGCCCAAATGGACACCAAGATGATGACGATAAACATGGTAATGCCCTGCTGAACGTCTGCAATGATGACGCCCCAAAATCCTGCCGTGATGACATAGAGGCAACACAGGCTGGAGAAAAGCACCAATCCCACCCACAGCGGCCAACCGAACAAGTAGTTGCAGACGTTGCCCATGGCAATGCCCACCCAGCCGGCGATAAACATGTTCATCGCCACCTGCCAGCCTGCCAACCAGCCTCGGATCAACTCGGCGCCAAGGCCGGAAAAGCGCTGCGTCGCCCATTCGGCTTGAGTTCCGGCCAACGAGCGGCGAAATATGCGCGCCGAAACCCACGCACTTACCGCGCACCATCCGGCAAACAGCGAGTACCACATGCCGTACAAACCGTGGCGATAAACCATGCCCGAAAACCACATCGGCGTATCGGTGGCAGTATGGGTTGCAAAGTTGGAGGTGGCGGGAAGCCACCAAGGCAGCCCTCTGCCGGCGAGAAAAAAATCGGCGCCCGACCGCTTGCCGAGACGATAGAACACGGCTCCGCAACCGATCATCAGCACCAGATAGGCGATCGTCCAAAAATAATCCAGGCCGGTAAAGTGAACCATTCGAGTCTCCTCTTACAGATTGCGGATAGTCAGGCCGGTTTGGCGGAATCGGAAAGACAGAAACAATATATAAATTTTTTATTCAACAACAATTGTTTTCAACTGATATGCGGAGGAGAAAAATTTATATGCCGTCCAATTCATGCAGGGCAAAAGCATAGGCGCCGACAAAGATTGCTCGTTCCGTTCCCAGTCGCGTCAATCCGACCCCTACCCGCTTTTGCGGATTGTAACGGCAGGATCGCATAGTTCCTGGGACTTTCACCTCTATACCGGCATCGGAAAGAAAGCTCTCCCGCTGCCTCTCATCTTCCAGATTGAAAACAACAGA
>JAPDPN010000094.1:6493-11644 GCA_034506455.1 Candidatus Zhuqueibacterota bacterium
CGACCCCTACCCGCTTTTGCGGATTGTAACGGCAGGATCGCATAGTTCCTGGGACTTTCACCTCTATACCGGCATCGGAAAGAAAGCTCTCCCGCTGCCTCTCATCTTCCAGATTGAAAACAACAGATTCGGTGCGGCGAACCCGAAACCCGTCGGCAAGGCGCAGGCTGCCGTTCATCTCTGCAACCGTCGCCGGCAGGAAAAGCGAAGCGGCGCCGGAAATCCCGCCGCCGATAACAATGAGACCATCGATCAGACTCGAAGCATAAGCGAGCGCATGCCCCAACGCCTCTCCAAAAAGGCGGAAAGCCTCCAGGGCTGCCTCCCGATCGCCCGGCAGATCGCCGCAGGCAATCGCATAGACATCCCGCGGAGAAGGCGGCGTTGCGTGTTGGGTTCGGCAGCGGCCCAAGTACAACTTGACGATGCCGCGGATGCTGACGATTTCCTCAGCCGACATATCGGGAAAAAATTTGTTGGGAAAGGTCCATATCTCCGCACCCGCGGAATTGTCGCCCAAAAACAGCTCGCCTTTACGAACGATTCCGGCGCCAAAGCCGGTGCCGAGCGTCACCCCCAACAGATTCTCATAGCGCTTCGGATTACCTGCCTCCTGCAACAAGCGATTAACCTCCGGAAGGAAACCGGCGATCGCCTCGCCGTAGGCAAACAGATCGCCGTCGTTGTTGATAAACACCGGCAACCCTAAAGAGTACTCGAGCATCGGACCTACTGCCACGCCGCCGCGATAACCAGGCAGATTGACCAAATCGCCAATGACGCCGTTTTCGTAATCCGCCGGACCTGGAAAGGCAAAACTGACGGCAACCGGAGGCTTAGGCAGATGGTTAAGAATCTGCGTAAACCCCTCGCGTAATGTCTGCAGGCTTTGTTCCAACCATCGACCCTTGGAGGGATATCGAATAGGATCGACGATGAGCCGATTCCCCTGCACGGCAGAAAAAACAAAATTCGTTCCTCCGGCATCCAGAGTCATTACAATTCTTTCGTCATGTTCGTAAAGCAAATCCATCTCCTTTTTTCATCAGAAACAAAAAAGAAGTTTCAGGCTGCTGAAGGATAAATTGCTTCTATTTAGCCGCCCTGCCTTCAAACCTTTATCAAAATAAATCTTCTGTAGGGCGCGATCAGTGCTTTTGTACTACCGCAAGAGCTAAAGCGCCGATGAGGACAAAAACAGCGCAATAGAGCGACTTGGTCAATCCGAACAAAGGTATCGTTATTCCGCTCAGCAGGAGGGCTGCAATGCCGCCGCCCAGGACATCCGCTGCATAAAGGCCGCCAAAGTCGGAGGTTCCGGTAATGCATCTAAATCGAGCACATAAAACGGCAAACGCGGCCCCGCCTGCGCCACCGGCAATCAGAAACAGCAGGAGGGTACCGAACAATGAAAAATGCTCCCCTATCCATTCGAGCGCCGGCAAAAGGACAAGGGAAAGGAAAATCATAGAGACCAGAAGCCGTTCCAAAACCGCGCCGACGGCAAAGTGTCCGCTTTTTTGATTGACAAAAGCTGCAGCCGCGGCCATACCGAGCATAAAAGTCGCATTTAAAACGGCCAGCCAAGCGTAAATGTAGCCAAATTGAACCTGGAAGGCAAGCATCAATGCCAAATTCATCGCCATAACGGCAAACCCGACCAAGCCGGCGATGAGAATAAATCCGCCGCCTTTTCTACCAAGACAAAAGCCGAAGACACTGACCAGGAAAAGTGCAAAAAGAAAAAGCAGTGAAAATCGGCGGAAAGAGAGATTTAGGATGGGCTCGACATAACTTTTCCCAGTTGTGGTTTTGTGCCACAAAATAAAGTCGACGAGGTATTCGGCGGCAAGGTCCAAGTTCAATCCGCGCTCGGAGAGATCGCGGATTCGGCGCAAAAGAGAGACGGAACGCAGCGAATCATAGACAACGCTGAACATGGTCGGATGAAAGAAGGTTTGGTGCGGCCCAAGATTTTCATAACGCTCTGCCAAAGAATCGATGGAAAAAGTAATCGGTGCATGTCGACCTAACAGATAGACTGCTTCGTCACCCGGCAGCAGCGTGAGTTGGGGAAAAAGCGGCTGCAGTCTCCGAAACAAAGTTCGATGAAAAAGCGCCGCTTCCTCTCCGAGATAATTTTCTCCGGCGGGAATCCGCGGGATTACCAAAATACCGTTTTCTTCCAGGTGTTCTCTTGATGCGGAAAGAAACTTGGCGCTGAAAAAGCGGCCGGCGGCAGCGGTTGTCGGGGCGCCGACGTTTAGAACGATAATGTCGAACCGTTCCTTATTCTTTTTTAGATAACGAAGAGCATCTTGGTAAATCAAGCTGAGCCGAGGATGATCGAGCGCGCGCTGAAATGTAGAATCGGCGTAACTGCGCAGCCACTCAACGGAAGCCCGATCGAACTCTAAGGCAGTGACGTAGAGGGAATCGAAGGCTAACAGAGCCTTGGGCAGCCCAGTCAGAAAACCTTCGATAACCAGAACACGGCGCGGCTGCGGATGGGCGCAGACGATCGCCGCAGCCAAGGGCTGGGCGGTGAGATCATTGTCAATCGGGGCGACTTTGCCGCCGTTTTTATAGATCCATTTCTCGCCTGCAAAGTCGACTATGGAGGTTTCGCCGAATAGCGTCGGTCGGCCGGCAAAAAACGTTATTTGCTGCGCAAAAGATCGCCAGTATATACGGCCGGCCGCTTTGTCCAATCTCCCTGTTCCGCCTGTAACCGCAATGAGCGCCAACAAAAGTCCTGCGAAGAAAAGAAGGCGGCTCTTCAAAAACCATGCAGTACCTAATACGGCAGCCGTGAAAAGGATTGTCCATAACAGCAGGTTGGAAGCTATAGGCGTTGCCAAACTGAGGAAAATGCCGCAAACGGCGGCTGCGGCAGTCTCCCAGGCATAAACCAGCGCCTCAGGCTCGCCCTGTTTTGTAGAATCAGAGGCCGCCAAGAGAGCGAAAGAAACGCCGAAGGACAAACACGGAGGTGCAGTAACCGCGGCAACGAAAAGGATGGTCTGGAAAAAAGGGATGTATTCACCGTAAGGCACTGCCAAAATGATTCGCGCCAGGCGAAACAAGACGATGCCGACACCACAAAATAGCAGCGCGACAAGAAGGAGATAAAAAACGAACTTGAACGACGCATTTTTCTTTAAAAGAGAAAAAACCGGGCCGCTCCCTATGCCGACCCAAAACAGCCACAGGGCCAAAATGCCGCCGATTAACAGCTCATTGCCGTAAAAGGCCGTCAGCGCAGAACGGAGGAGCAGGGTCTGCGCGCCCAGAGAGGCGGCGCCTAAAAGAACAGCACCATATTTCGTCTGTGCGGCGGGGGACATGATTGAGAGACAGCAAAAATAATCTATCTTGAGCGCAGATCTTTAGCGCCTAAACTGTAGGAGTATAACTGGTTTATGGGTAATATTCAAGATAAAATCAGGAGGGAAAAGAAGAGGACAAAAACTTTATTCTTCAAAAAAGGCGAACTCTTCTTCTATCCGGTTGTCCTCATGAGGTTCGAGTTCTTTTTGCTTTAATACACGATAATATTCAGCCAATATCTCGCGCTCCATTTGGTCGCGAAATTCCTTGCTGATGGGATGAGCAATATCCCGTTGGGTGCCGTCTTCCACTTTGCGTGAAGGCATGCAAAGCAGCAATCCCTTTTTGCTTTGGATGATCTTCAGGCCCTTAACGGAAAACACATTTTCGAACGTAATGTTGACGAATGCCTTCAACTTGGGCTCTTCTCTGAGCTTGATATTGATCTCTGTAATTCTCATCCCGCATCATCCAAAATTAAAAGTGAGCTGCCGATTATTTCCTCTTTTCAAGCTTTATTTACCGACAATCCTTTGAAATCGCGCAAAGCCTAATTTTAACAAATTTTCAACAAGCGGCACAGTTTTCCTCAGGAGAAAACAAAAAAGGCAAAGATCTGAAAAATATCTCTGCCTTTTTTGCGGAAGGAGCATTTATGATAAAGAAGGAGAGCCTTATGGGAGAAAAGCAAAATCCTCTCTTTTCTGTGGCGTCATATCAATCGCATAAATGTATACGCCGCCCTTGACGACTCTGCCGCGGCCGTCACAGCCGTCCCAGTAGAAGGAATGGTCGCCGGCTTCAAATCGGCCGGAGGCGATCGTTTTTACCACTTTTCCCATCGGCGTCTTTACCTGCACCGTCAAATCGGCTGTCTCTTCTAATCGCAACATTAAGCATTTTTGCTCAGAGAAGGGGTTGCATTCCTCGCTATTGACCACCGTCACGCCTCCGGCGGCATTTTCCACCGTGCACAAAACCAGCTCTCTTTCTTCGGCCTGCAATGACAAGGCGGCGACAAGCATTCCCAAAAGCAGAGCAGTATTGGAGAGTAATTTCATCTTTTCAACCTCATTGTTTTCTTTACGATCCTCTTATTACAAATGACGTGCCGAAACTGGCTTTTTTCTTTAATTTTAAAAGAGTCGAACCATGACTCTATTAAATTGATTTTTAAATATTAAAAACATGCACTTTCGTGCAGAAAATTACTAAAAACCTTTCCCAGAGCTTATCGTATGAGAAAACGGTTGCAATTCGGAAGCAAGTGGCTTAGCATGAAACAGGTGTGCAAGTTTTTCATGTTTCCGGTGTCTAATAAGCGGAACGAAACGGAAGCCGAATGACCGACGAGGAACTTGTACAAGCGGCAAAAAACGGCAACTATGCCGGATTCGATGCTCTTGTCAGGAAATACCAGGATAAAATATTTGGCTTGTGCCTTCATTTTCTGAACGATCGGAACGATGCCGACGATGCGGCTCAGGAGGTGTTCATCAAGGCGTACCGTAATTTGAGCCGGTTCAAAGTCAAGTCGCAATTCTCGACCTGGCTCTACCGAATTGCTATTAATCATTGTCTGAATCAATTACGGGCGCGTCGCCGACGAAAGATGCTGACCCTTTTCTCGCGGCTTAAAGCTACGGAAAAGCTGTATCTGTTGGAAACTGCAGGCAGTGAAGATCCGCAGATGCGCATGGAGCAGTCAGATATCGAGCAAAAAGTGGCAAAAGCGATCGAGCGCCTTCCGGACGATCAGAGAACAGCTCTAATTCTACATCGTTACGAAGGATTGAGTTATCAGGAAATCGCCGGCGTTAT
>JAPDPN010000095.1:0-8162 GCA_034506455.1 Candidatus Zhuqueibacterota bacterium
ATTCATCACCGGCGTCAGCGTCTGCAGCGGATCCGGAACGATACTGCCGCAGACGATTATCGTAAGTCCTGTCATTGAGCTCTCCAATCTGTAATCCAGAAATGTTTTTGTATACCATGCGCCGATCGAAAAACAGATCCGCATGATGAACCACTTTGAGATGCGCAGGTTTTTCTTTCGGATCTGTACGCTGATTCGGCGCGGGCGAAATTCTAATTTTCCACCGAATGCAGGCCGCCGGCGCCCGCTTCGAACAGCACGTTGGTGCGCCTCGGGTCATCCGGAAGGGTCTTGACGCAATTCCACAAGCAGGCGCCGCAATGGATGCATTTTTCGCGATCGAACTCCGGCACGCCGTTCTCGCCTGGCGTTATCGCTTGTCCCGAACACATTTCAATGCACAATTTGTCGGTGCAGGATTCGCACAGATGAGGATAGAGAAAAACCACGTGATCCTTGTAACCCGCCGGGGCCTGCACTTTGCCGCCGGTCAGCAGAGCGTCCTGATGCGAAACCAGCAGCCGGCCGTCGTAGGGAATGTCCGGCCAACCGGCGGCGCGCATCAACGCCTCGTTGGCGGCTTTGCCTTGGGCGTAAGCCTCCTGCTGAATGCGGCGGATCTCCTCCGGCGCCAACTTGGCGCGATAAAATCGAAGCAAATCCGGCGCTCTTTCCTGCGCCGAACGGGCTCGAACGGGCAGCTTGAGGCGTCCGGCAGAGATCATCGTCAACCCCATGCCCAACAGCCCAAGGAAAAAGCCTTTTTGAAAGCCGTTGCGGGCGCCCTGCGCCAAGAGCGCCTCCTTTTCCAATCGGGAGACGCGCCGCCTGCGGACATAGGTCTGCTCCAAATTTTCTTTTGTGAAAGGTTTGCCGCTCTTGAGCAGCTCCTCAGCAGCCTCGGCCAAAAGCACGCCGCTTTCCCACGCTTCGTCGACTCCGGAGTTGAGAAAAATGTTGGTCGTTCCGCTGCCCTCGCCGATGCGCGCATAGCCGTCGCCGACGAGATACGGCTCGCTGGCCTTGCCCGATTCCTGGATCGATTTGGCGCCCCAGGAGCGCAGCACGCCGCCCTGCAGATCTTTCCAAAAGTAGGGGTGCATCATCCAGTACTGCAGGTAGCGATAGGCAGTGCGCGCCGGATTGTCGAACCAGGAGGGCACAAAGATGCCCAGCGAAGCGACTCGATCCGGATGAACATAGAGAAAGCCGAAAATCTCCGGTTCCGGATAGCCGAGCGTATGGATGACGGTGCCGGGTTCCAGGGTCGAATGTTCGGGCAGCTCGACGACGAACTTCATGCCCACCGCCCAGTCCTTGCGCTCAAACTCTTCCGGCACGCCGAGCCTTTCTTCCAACTGCCAGCCGATAAAGCCGACCGGACCGTCGCCGACGACCGTCAAATCGGCATGCACTTCCATCCCGGGCATAAAGCCGACATCCGGCTTTCCCTGCTTATCGACGCCCTGATCGCTCAGCCGCACGCCGATGACGCGCTCGCCGTCGAACAGCGGAGCGCTGACCGGCGTTGCCGGCCACAGCTGCACTGCGCCGGTCATCAAGATGCGTCCCGCAACCCATTGACTGAACTGGCCGATGGAAAAGATCAGGCCGCCGTGTTTGTTCAAGGGCTTGGGAATAAACGGCGCTTCGATCGCATAATTCCGCGCAAAAGGCTTGAGCAGGCCGTCGAACAGGCGATGCAGACGCGTACGACGGGAAGCACCGACCGGATCCAAAAGATAGACCAACTTTTCTTTTTTGACCTCAATGGTCATCGGAATCTCTTCGGGGCGAAGGTCGGGCAGGCTCGCGCGGATGGCCGTCGCTTTGCTGACTACGCCCGAGACGCCAAAGCCGAAATCGTCGGCCCGCTCGTAGCAGACGACCTGCAGCGGCATGCCGGGTATTTTACGGCTCTCGAGGTTTACCGCGCCGTCGGGCTGGAGAATACGGCCGGCCAGAGTTGTTAAAAAACCCGCCGTTGCCGGACCAAAGCCGACGCAGACAATATCCACATCCGCCGCTTGGCGTTCGATTTCCGTCATGGTTTTTCTTCGTCCTTCTCTTGACCAGATGATGGCAATTTGGAGAGGGCCAGGCGCAGCGTCAAAAGCGCCAAAATGAGTGTAAATGGACGCAGAAACAACGGCATGTTCAGTACGGGATCGATCAGATCGAGAACGCCGTGGAACAGTAACAGTGCAAAAAGGAGCCATACGGCAGCCGCGGTAATCTTTGGAGCATGGCTCGGAAGCCATCCCGCTCTGGCGGCAATGACGGCAATAAAGAGAGCCAATACCGTTAATGACAGAAACTCAACCGTCAGCGGGCTGATCGAAAGACTTCCGATACCCTTGCCCCAAATCAGCTCGGGGGGGATGAGGCCGCGCAAGCCGAGTACATGAAGCAACATCAGCAGACCAAAAGCGGCAATCAAAAGTCCGGCTGCAACTTGGGCGCTCAACAGCTTTTTCATACAGCGTCCTCTATTGGGGATAATCCAAGGCTTCGGGAATCATGATCTGCGTCAAGGCTGCACCGGCGCGCTCTTTGGCCTGTCCGAGGCCCGCCATGCGGCGCTCGACATCCGTCTTCAAGGCGACAAACTGAGCATCGTCGCGGTCGGGCACATCGTAGCCGTAGAACTGTTCGCTGCAGATTCCGGCAGCTTCGCGAACGGCGCGCAATACCTGCAGCGCGCAGAGGTCGCGGAAAAAGGCCAAGGTTCCTTCCAGACCTTCGGCGATCGCAGGATTCTGCGGCCCCTTTTCCGCCAGTTCCATGACATCCGCGATTTGATGGTAAGAGGCTGTAAGCCAGCAGAACGCGTCGGTCATGGGAAAAGTCACACCCTGCCGTGCGCTTCCCCACAGCTTTTGGCCGTCGGCATCCTTGTGATTCTGCAGAAACTCAAAAGTATATCGCCACAGCTCCATAGCCGCCGCCAACGCGCCGGCGCCGGTCTGCGGCTGTTTTTCGGCGATTTGTTTCAACTCGTCGATCCAGGTTTGATAATAAGCGGCAAAAACCGGCTGCGTCAAAGTGAGGGTGAGCTGGCGTCGCTGCACCGCTTCCGGCCCTTCGTAGGTGGCTTCGAGTTGGGCGTCCATCCATTTCTGGCCGAGAAAACCGGGGCAGTCTTCGGTAATGCCGTACCCGCCCATCAGGCTGACCGCCTCGCGCATCATGTTGGCGCCGACGCCGGTGTTCCACAGCTTGACGGCCGGGCAGAGCACGTTAGCCAAAGCGTCGACGGCCACGTAACGGGTGATCGGGTCGTTTTCCAGCTCTTCAAGCCTCGATGAGGTTTCCCTTTTGGCCTTCAGCTGCACATATTCAATCGCATCGGCCTCTTTGGCCTTCAAGGCTTTGAACTCGGCACGGCCTTTCAATCCCTGTTCGGCAAAAATGCGGAATTTCTCCTCCTCCAGCGGCGCCAGTTCGTCGAAGACGCGCGCGGCGGCAAAGCCGAATGACGCGGCCGCTTCGCCCATCGCCCAAACTGCCGCCAGCCGCTGCACCGCATCGTCTTTTTGCTGAATGCCGAGCTCGAAGCGCGGCGAGCCGGGTTCCAGTTCTCCGCCGCGGAAGCGAGTCCGCTGATAGCGGATGATCGGCTCCACAGCCGACAACAGCTTGGCGGCGGTCATCAGCCCGACCGTGACGCGCGTTCGTTTGAACACCGCCTCGATCACCTGGCTGTGATCGAAATTGGGGACGATGACGCCGTCCTGCACCGTATAGCCGCCGATGATGCGGCTCGCCGGAACCTGCAGACTGAGGATGGGATCGCGCGTGGAAGAAAGTTGGTGTACGAGTTTGAGCGTCGGCGCACCGCGATCGAATAGGCCGGGGTCAGTCTCTTCAAGAATAATCATACAGGAGCCTTTGATGCGCGGATCGTCGCTCTCCACGGCGGCGCAAACAAAATTGGCAAAGTCCATATTGGTGATGAACCGTCCGCGCTTGTCGACCTGCAGAATCGGTTCGCCGCCCTCAGGCCATTCGACGATGCGCACGCGTCCCGAGAGCATGCCGGTTTCGACACCGACGAACGGCAGCGGTTCGGTCAAGCCGAAGGCGCCGCGCAGGATTTTGCGGTTCTCCAACGGCTGCGGCGGCACTGCGCCGCTCATGTAATGCCGTTTCTGCTCTTCCGTGCCGCGCTCGTGGATCGGTTCCAAAGCCAGATTGCCGGCCAGACTGCAGGTCGCGGCGCCGGCATCCACCCACGAAAGCTCGAAAGCGGCGATGGCCAATGCCAGATTTTTCGGCCCGCTGATATAGCCCCCATGTTCGGGCTCCATAAACAGTGCCGTAATGCCGTAATCGTCAAACGCCTGCAAAAGTGCAGCCTTTTCCTCGGTCCATTCGTGCGAACGGCGCGCTCCGGCGGCAACAGCGCGCGCCACCGGGCCCCGCGCCGCACTGCGCACCGACTGCACCAGCATCTGCAGATCGTAGCGGTCGGCATACCTCCACATCACGGCGCGAATGTCATCGCTCGGCAGAGTTTTTATCATTTCCATTCTCTTCCTCTTTCAATGAACAACGGCAGAAAACCCTTTTTCTGAAATGGATTCAAAAGGATAAAAATATAGCAGCAGAGACGTTAAAAACCAAGCAAAAAGTTGTGATATCCGATTCGTTGAGCACGAGAAGCTAAAGTCAAGAGGACATGGCATAGGAAAAGCATGGCGGCTTTATGCTGATGGTAATAAACAATGAGGGATTTTCCGTTGTCGCCGTTTCGCGCTTCGTTTCCGTTATCACTGAATGGATTTTGGAAACACTCCTGGCTGATGGCTAATGATCCGTGCAAAGTTGATGGATTTAAGAACTGCAACCTCTATCCCTAGCCCTTTTTGCAGATTTCCGTTAAACAGCAGAGAACCGCGAGCAGTCATGACCAATCCTAACAGACAACTCATACGGCAGAACAATTTTATTACTTGTGTTCTTGCTGCAGCAATCGTAAATTATATTCCTAACAAGAGCTCTTCCGGCAATTAAAAATTAGGCATCAACAAAGGGTGCTGACTATGACTGAAAAAAGAATTACCCCTTACAGCGACGAAGAACTCGAATACTTTCGCGGCTTGATTTTGGCGAAAAAGCGGGAGACCGAACAGGAGATCGAACGCCTTCAGAATGAGCTGGCGAAAGAAAGTCGCGATTTGCTGGATGACGACTCGGGCTACTCTTTTCACATGGCGGATTCTGCTGCGGTTGCCACCGGCCGCGAACAAGCTTATATGATGATCGATCGCCTGCAGAAACTCATCGGTTATCTGGATCGGGCGATCGAACGAATCAACAACAAGACCTACGGCATTTGCCGCGTGACCGGAAAACCGATCCCCAAAGAACGTTTGGAAGCTATTCCTCATACTGAATTGTCGGTCGAAGGCAAGATGCTCGAACAGCGCCGATAAGGCGTGAAAATATCTATTAAAGGGGGTTCCGACGCTGCGCTTGTTTTGCGCGTCAAGCGGGTGACCAAAGTATAGGGCTTGCGGGAGTGGGCGTGCTGCAAAAAAGGCTTTCCTATTTTCTCGGTTGGTTTCTGCTGTTGATCGGCGCAGCAGTTCTTTTTAACAAACTGACTCATGAAGGAGCCAAGGTTGTCTGGTTCGCCCTGCTCGTCGTCATAGGAACGGCCGCAGCGCGTACGGCTAAAACCACCCGTCAGCCCGACTGGATTTTTCTCGCCGTGTTTGCCTTTCTCTATGCCGCGGGCGTTCTTTTATCGACGTGGCTGCCGATTCTTGAGGTCATAGATTCTGCAATTCTTTTCTTTGGCGCCTTTGCTTGGTTCTCCATATTTGCCAAAAGGACCGGCAATTGGTGGGCAATTCTCCTAGCCGGTCTCTGTTTTACGCAGGCAACCGCCCTTTTGGTCTGCAACTTGGGACTTTTGCCCCAATCCTACGGCGCGTTCATTTTCTTTTTCGGTTCAGGTCTAACCTTTGTTTATTTAAAAAGTACGACCGACTCTTTCAGCACAAGGCCGGATTGGAGGTCGGCTGCTGCCCTCGGCTGCTTCGTCATGGCTGCCGTCGCTTTGGTCAAAGCCCTGGGTCTTAACGGCGAAATTGTCCTGGCCGGTTTCCTGCTCGCCTTCGGCATCTATCTGATCGCCCGCTTTTCCAGACGAAGCTGAAACGCTGGACAAGCTTTTGGAAGGGGCAGCCTTTCGAACGATCAAAGCCGCCAATGAATGAACGATTAAAGCTCTTCCCGTCCATCGACTCTTTGCTTTCCCAAGCCGCTTTGCAGCCTTGGCTGGCGCGACTGCAGCGGCCGATCGTGCGGAACATTGCCGCCGCTGTGGTCAGTCAGCTCAAACAGGAGGTCCTGGCCGGATCTGTCGACGGGCTGGAAAGCCGAAAAGCGATCCTCGAACTGCTCCTGAAGCGCGTCGAGGAGCGGCTGCGGCAGGAGGAGTTGCCCTCGCTGCGCCCGGTGATCAACGCCACAGGGGTTATCCTGCATACTGGATTGGGTCGCGCCCCGCTGCCGCCCGCGGCCCAGGAAGCATTAGGCCGCATCATGATCGGTTATTGCAATCTTGAATTCGATCTGGAAACCGGCGAGCGCGGCGAACGGACCGACCATGTGCGTCGCCTCCTTTGCGAATTGACCGGCGCCGAAGACGCTTTAATGGTCAACAACAACGCTGCCGCCGTCTTTTTAGCGCTCAATACCTTGGCAGCCGGAAAGGAAGCGATCGTATCGCGCGGCCAGTTGATCGAGATCGGCGGCTCTTTTCGTCTCCCCGAAATAATGATGCGCAGCGGCGCGATCATGCGCGAAGTAGGCACCACCAACCGAACCCGGCTGCGCGATTATGAAGCGGCCATCGGCCCCAATACCGCTTTGATCGTCGTAGCCCATCCTTCCAACTATCGGGTGATGGGATTTACCGAAGAGGCCGATCTGAAGGAGTTATGCCGGCTGGCTCATGCGCACAACTTGCCCCTTCTTTATGATCTCGGCGCCGGCGTGCTGGTCGATTTTCGGCAATATGGACTTCCTTATGAGCCGATGGTGCAGGAAAGTTTAGAGGCGGGAGCGGATATTGTCACCTTCAGCGGCGACAAAGTGATCGGAGGCCCGCAGGCCGGATTGATCGTCGGAAAAAAGATTTTTCTGCAGGCGATGCACCGCAATCCCATTATGCGCGCCGTGCGCTGCGACAAGATGACCTACGCGGCCATGGAAGCGACGCTTCGCCTTTTTCAGCGTACCGATTTGATCGAACAGCATACGGTTCTAAGGCTTTTACTCCAGTCGACAGATGAGCTGCAGAAACGCGCCGAACGGATTTTGCAACGCTTTCCCCCGGAACTATACCACCACCTGCAGATCACTGTCGAGCCGCGACCGGCTCAGTTCGGCAGCGGCGCCTTACCGCTCGAAACCCTTCCCAGCGCGGCTTTGGTGCTCGAGCCGCTGGAGATAAAAGTTACAGAGCTGGCGCGCCGCCTTCGACTCGGAGAACCGGCCGTCATCGGATATATTGACAAAAATCGACTCTATCTCGACCTCCGCAGCGTGTTCGACGAACAAACTGACGCTCTCGCTTCCGCCGTTGCCGCCGCTGTGCTCCCATCCTCTGCAAACAGCCAAGCCGATGAACCATTAACTCAAGGACATGAAAAATGAGCCGACTTTTCGAATCTTTTGTCTCCATCAATTTGCTTACTGCAGGTTTGGGACTCGTTTTCGGAATCGCCCTTTTGTGGTACGGTTCCAATCTGGTCACGCAGAAAATCGCCCCAATTGCCAAGTATTTCGGCGTTAAGGAATTGGTGATTACCATTCTCGGCGTCAGCGTCCTCTCTTCCTTGCCGGAACTCACGGTCTCTCTATTCGCCGCCGCGGAGGGTAAGGCTGATATTTCATTGGGAAACGTCATCGGTTCCAATTTTGTGACTTTGACCTTTGTGACCGCTTTGTGCGCCATGATCTCGCCGATCGTTGTACGTACTGAAATTAAAGAGCGCGAAAGCTCATGGATGATCCTCTCGACTACGGCAATTTTTCTATTGGCCATCGATGGGCGGCTGTCGCGCCTGGATGGTGTGATCTTGATGCTGCTTTACTTACCTTACTTTGCCGCCGTAGTACGCGAGGCCGTGCAGGAAGCGAAAACA
>JAPDPN010000095.1:8262-11617 GCA_034506455.1 Candidatus Zhuqueibacterota bacterium
AGCAGCTTCCATTGCTTCTCTGCCGTCAGCTCAGCCCTTTTTCGGCGAGAACCTCTTCGAGAACCGTTTCTTTGACCTTGATCTCTTCGGTCAGTCGTCGCCGTTTCCAGCGGCCGGTGCGGAACCAACTGATGGAAACGAATGCCGTGACGATGTTGGCGGCCGGAAACGATGCCCACAATCCATTCACCCCCATCGCCGTATAACGCGACAAAACCCAGGCCGTAGGCAGCTGCAGAACCCACAACGTCAAGATAGAGAGCATCATGGTGATAAGCGTATTACCGGAGCCGCGAAAGGCGCCGTTGAGCGCCATCTGCGCACCGATAAAGCCGAAGGAGATCGACAGATGGCGAATCATGACGGCGCTCTCGCGAATGGTTTCCGGTTCGCGGGGGATGAATACGGCAGCGATTCCTTCGGCAAAGACAAAGAATAGAACCCCGATAACGGTTAACGGCACGAATCCCGCCCACGCGCTGAGCACGGCGATTCGCTCCGCGCGACGGATTTGTCCGGCGCCGACGTTTTGCCCCACCAGCGTCGAAGTGGCCATCGACAGACCGATGGAAGGAATGATGACAAAGCTGAGTACGCGGCTGCCGATGCCGTAGGCGGCCAGCGCCTGCGTGCCGAAGCCGGCAACTAAAAAGGTAATGGCCATGGTGCCCAGCGCGCGCGCCGAATGCTCAATCGACGCCGGAAAGCCGAGTTCGAAAACTTTACCGATCAACGGCAGATCGGGTACCAGATCGCGAGGCACAAGCCGAATGCCGTAGCTTCCACCGATGAGTATGTGCAGGCCTATCACGGCAGCTGCCGCCTGAGTAATGAGCGTGGCGATTGCTGCCCCTTTTACACCCATCGGAGGCACCGGTCCCCAGCCGAAAATAAACAAGGGGTCGATGAGGACGTTGAGCAAGACTGTCCCCAGGACAATGATCGCCGGAGTTTTGACGTCGCCGATGCCGCGCAGCAGCGATTGAAAGGCCATAAAAACGAAAGAAAACAGCAGACCGGCAAAAGAGATCTTTAAATAAACGAGCGCCTGCTCAAAGATGGCTGCTTCCGTTCCCATAAGCCGCAGCAGCAGCGGCGAAAGCAGTATGCCGAGGACGGACAACAAGAGAGAAACGACGAAAACCAATAAAAAAGTCTGCGCGGTGATGTGGTCCATGGCCGTCTGATGATTTCGGCCTTTGAACTGGGCGACCAGGATGGTTCCGGCAATGGTCAGTCCGCCGCCGAGCGAGACGAGGAGAAAAATAATCGGAAAGCTGACCGAGACCGCAGCCACGGCTGCGCCGCCGAGACGACCCACCCAAAACGTGTCGGTCAGCTGATAGGCCGTCTGCAGCAGGTTGGCGAACACAATGGGCACCGACAGGGCCCAAAGGGATTTGAGGATGGAGCCTTCCGTAAGGCTGCTATTTTTCATAAGGAAAATTCTACAAATACATTTCGATATTTCAAAGCAAAAATCCGGCAACACAGCACGAGCATGCGTCTCGACGTATAAAAATGTTCTTGCTTGTAAGGATATCATTTTCCATATTGAACTATAATTCTGGAAAAAACCACTTTTCTGGGGGATTTTTGTGTATCCTACATCGATTGTTTGCAATGATTAAAGACATTTAAAAGGGGGATATTTTGAATGTCAGATAACAATGAATCAACAACACCCAAAGCCATCGCCCCACACGGGGGTTACAGAAATCTAAAATCTTATCAAATGGCTGAAATTGTATATGACGCAACAGTGGCTTTTTGCAACCGCTTTATAGACAGACGGTCACGCACACATGATCAAATGGTTCAAGCAGCTCGTAGCGGAAAGCAAAATATTGCTGAAGGCAGCATGGCTTCGGGGACTTCTAAAAAGATGGAACTAAAATTAATCGGTGTGGCAAGGGCTAGTCTTGAAGAATTACTAGTTGATTATCAGGACTTTCTTAGGCAACACAATTTATCCTTGTGGCCTAAAGATCATCCCCAAGCGCGGATGATTAGAAGGTTATGTTATAAAGATAATAGGTCTTATATGACCTATAAAAGTTTTTTAGAGCATTCTTCTCCTGAAGTTGCAGCTAATACTGTCGTATGCCTTATTCACCAAACTAATTACCTTTTAGATCAGCAATTGCGTGCTTTGGAGCAGCAATTTCTTAAAGAAGGCGGTTTTACAGAAAGATTATATAAAGCCCGTATAGCAATGAGACGAAAGGACGACCATTGACTGACGACGACGACTACCTCCCCATTTCGGCGATGCAGCACTTTGCCTTTTGTCCCCGACAGGCGGCGTTGATTTACATCGAACGCCAGTGGGAGGACAACCTGCTGACCATGGAAGGGAGGCTGGAGCATCAGCGGGTGGATGCCGGCTACAAGGAGGTGCGGCGCGGCCGCCGGCAGATCGGCGCCGTCGCCGTGCGCTCCGACCGGCTGCGGCTGCAGGGCGTCATCGACGTGCTTGAACTGGAGCTGATCGACGACCGCGGGCCGGATAACCTCGACGTCCTCGGCCTGCGCGGCCTCTGGCAGATCGCACCGGTCGAGTTCAAACACGGCGAACCCAAAGAGATCGACTGCGATCGGGTGCAGCTCTGCGCTCAGGCCATGGCGCTGGAGGACATGCTCGGCGTACCGATCGAATCCGCATCGCTGTTTTATTGGCGCATTCGTCGGCGCGAAGATGTAACGCTGGATGAAGAACTTTGCCGTAAAACCGAAGAGACCGCGGCGGCGCTGCACCGGCTCTTTTCGTCCGGCAAAACGCCGCCGCCGGTCTATTCCAAACGATGCCGCTCCTGCTCGCTCGTCGATCTCTGTTTGCCGAAACGACTTTCGGGCGGCAGCCGCTATGAACGAACGTTGTTTGCGCTTCAGGAGCCGGAACCATGAAGCCTCTGCTCAACACACTCTATGTCACGCGGCCGGACGGCAAGGTTATAAAAGAGGGCGAAACCGTGATCGTTTTGAGCGGCGATGAGAAACTCATTCAAGTGCCGATCCACACATTGGGGCAGATCGTCTGCTTCGGCATTACCATCTATGTTTCGCCGCCGCTTATGGCTTTTTGCGCCGACCGCGGGGTTTCCATCACTTGGCTGACGGAAAGCGGCCGCTTTTTAGCGCGGGTGGAAGGCCGCATCAAAGGCAACGTTCTGCTGCGCCGCGAGCAGCACCGTTGGGCCGATTCGGACGATCGGGCCTTGGCGGTGGCGCGCAACATTGTCGCCGCCAAGATCAACAACAGCCGCATCAATCTGCTGCGCCGGCTGCGCAGCGGAGACGATCCCTATCTGCAGGCGCAGGTCGAGCATCTGGCGGCGCTGCTGCCCCGCGTTGC
>JAPDPN010000096.1:0-8542 GCA_034506455.1 Candidatus Zhuqueibacterota bacterium
GACAACAAACAAGCAGCAGCTTTGTCATCGCGCGGCCTTTTTGCAACCTTTTAATCCGCGGCGAGTTCCCAATCCTTTGCCGATTGTCCTGCGGTTAGGAAATCAAGCGATTTGTTTTTAAATTCGGGATATGAGCGAGCCGATGAAAAATCCCTTTGCACAAGTGGTCTTTCCCGTGGCGTTGGACCGGGCGTTCACCTATCGGATTCCCGAACGATTTCGCGATGACGTGGTGCCCGGCGTTCGGGTTTTGTGCCCCTTCGGGCGAAGGCGTCTGACCGGCTTTGTCGTGGAGCGAAACGCAGAAGCGGCAGTGAGCGATCTCAAAGAGATCGAAGAAGTGCTCGATCCTACGCCCCTGTTTACGCCGCAGGTGCTGCAGTTGGCGCGTTGGATTGCCGACTATTACCTTTGCGGTTGGGGAGAGGTGCTCAAGGCGGCATTGCCGTCGGGCATTCATCTCGATTCCCAACGCGTCGTCCGCCTGATGCATTCCAAACCGGAGGAGTTGGCCGATTCCCTGCAGGAACGGGCGCCGCGGCAGGCTGAAATCATTCGCCGGCTGGCGCTGCAGAATCCCATGCGCATCAGCCGCTTGGCAGCCAATTTAGGAAAAAATGTCTATGCAGCGCTGCAGCCCCTGCGCGAGAAAGGTTTGGTGCGCATCGAGTTGGAGCTCCCCGAACCGCGCGTAAAGGCCAAATACGAGATCGTAGCGCGTCTTGCGCCTCATCTGACTTTGGACCAAATCGGCAGCATAATCTCCGAACTGCAGTGCAAGGCACCCAAGCAGGCGGCCGTTCTGGCGGCATTGCTCGATGTCGTCGGCGGCGAGCTCTCGCGCGCCGATCTTCGCCGTCTTACCGGCGCCGATCACGCCGTCTTTACGGTGTTGGCGGAGCGGGGGTTCATTGTCCTCGATAAACGGGAAGTCGTGCGGGAATATTATCAGGAACTCGAGGTCGAGGAGCCGCCCAAATTGATCCTTAACCCCGACCAGCAGGCGGCCCTTGAAGCCGTGACCGCGGCTTTGGACACCGGCAAGTTCGAGACCTTTCTTCTTCACGGCGTTACCGGCAGCGGCAAGACTCAGGTCTATATCGATGCCATTCATCACGTCATGCGCCTGGGACGCACGGCGATTGTCCTGGTGCCGGAAATTGCCCTTACACCTCAGACCGTGCGACGTTTTCGGGCGCACTTTGGCGATGCGGTCGCCGTATTTCACAGCCGCATGTCCCCCGGCGAGCGCTACGACTCGTGGCGGAAAACTTGGGAAGGCGAGCACAAGATCGTTATCGGCCCACGCTCCGCCATCTTTTCGCCGCTCAAGAACATCGGACTGATCATCGTCGATGAAGAGCATGAGCCTTCCTACAAGCAGGTGGAACCGGCGCCGCGTTATCACGGCCGCGATGTCGCCGTCGTTCGCGGTCGGTTCGAGAATGCCGTTGTCATTCTCGGCTCTGCAACCCCTTCCGTCGAAACGTTCTACAATGCTTTGGCCGGAAAATATCATCTGCTTAAACTGCCGAAGCGCATCGACGACGTGCCGATGCCGCTGGTCCACCTGGTCGATTTGCGCAAAGAACCGAAGGTCATCGGCCGCAGTGAAGCTCCCATCTTTTCAAGGCTGCTGCGGCAAAAGATCGAGGAAAAACTGGGCCGCGGCGAGCAGATCATTCTCTTTCTCAACCGGCGCGGTTTTGCCACCATGTTCAAGTGCCGAAGCTGCGGTTTTTTGGCCAAGTGCAGCCAATGCGATGCGGCGCTGACGTTTCATCTGCGGGGTCGCCTGCTAAAATGCCACTATTGCGGCTATACGCAAAAAGCGCCTGACAGGTGTCCCCAATGCGGCGGAGAGGACGTCTTTTTGCGCGGCATAGGCACGCAGCGCGTCGAGGAGGAGCTGCGCCTCTTTTTTCCGGATGTAAAATCGCTGCGGATGGACCTGGACACAACCAAGGGCCGCATGGCTCATGACCGCGTCCTGCAGCATTTTGCTAACGGCGAGCACCAGATCCTACTCGGCACGCAGATGGTGGCCAAGGGACTCGATTTTCCCAACGTTACATTGGTCGGCGTGATCAATGCCGACACTGAGCTGCTGCTGCCGGACTTTCGCGCCGCCGAGCGCACTTTTCAACTGCTGACACAGGTTGCCGGCCGAGCTGGGCGTAAAGATAAAACCGGAGAAGTGGTGATCCAAACCTTGTCGCCGGATCACTATAGCCTTCAATTCGCTCAAAAGCACGATTACGATTCGTTTTTCAAAGCCGAACTGCTCGACCGCAGAGCTTTGCTCTATCCGCCCTACAGCCGGTTGATTTATGTGCTGTTTAAGGGCCGCGAGGAGAAAAGAGTCGAGGAGGCCGCGTTGCGGTTTAGATCTTTGCTCTCCGACGACGGTTCCTTCCGCGTTCTCGGTCCTGCGCCGCCGATGATGGTCAAGGTGCAGAACCTTTTCCGAAGACATCTGTTGTTGATGAGCGACAAAAGCAGGGATCCGGGCGGGCGTGAAATGAAGGAGGCGTTGCGACGCGCGCTCGACGGTTTTGGTAAAAAAGACCGCCAACAAGTGCAGATTATCGTCGACGTCGATCCGTTGTCGTTTTTCTAAAAACGACTCTTGAGGTTTGCTTAATGATCCCAAGCGCCTGCTTCAGCGGCTGATCGGCCCCGACTTTTGATAACGACGGCAGGCGACTGAACGATAGAGGCTGGTAATCGGCAGCACACTCGGGTAAAAGCGCCCTACCCACTCTTTCGATTCCGATACCCAATAATTCATACGGATGTTCATCGCCCGATTCAACTGGCCGAGAACATACGGATCCGTAAAAGCGGCCGAGAGTTTGTTGTCGATGGTAAAATAGATCGAATCCGGCTTCCAAACGATGGCATAATGATGGAATTCATCGGCAGCATCAAAATCGAGCGGCACCTCTTTGACAACCGATTTAATGCCGCTTCCTTCGCCGTAATGCAGGGCATAAGAGATCTTTCGCGTGCTTCCCGGGAATTCGATGTCGATTTCATACCAGTCGATGTTGTTCCCCTGCCAATCCCGCTCATCATACATGAGAAAAAACGAAGCCACGACCCCAGGCGGACAAAATGGTTTCATTTCCACCTCGAAGCGGCCATAGAGATAGCGTTCGAGCCCATAGACTTCGGCTCCCCAATAGGGCTTTTCTCTGTATGTGCCTTTATCTGCACCTTTTTGAGCGATGCGCAGCTCGAGCCCTTGGGGTGTAACTTGGACCATGGTGGGTGAAAACTCGCACAGGTTGTGATCAAACGTCCAATCCCCCAATGCCCAGCGGCGACGATCAAGATCAGTGAACTGGTCTTTCCAGACCAGAGGAAATTCCGTATTGTCAACCGGTAATTGTTCAGAGTTTTGCGGCTGCTTACAAGAGGTTATGATAAATGCTTGGCAAGCAGCAACTAGGAATTGCATTAGTCTTTGAAAAAAGGAATTCATAACACTTTTAGAGAATGCCGGTTTAAATTCGGGCGAACCGTCTTAAAACGAAAAAAGCGGGCGATTTCGACGCCCGCTTTTTTTGTTTAAAGGTAAAGAGATCGATAGTCTTTAATTTTGGCTTCTTTTTTCAAGTTACTATACCATTGGGAAAACGCCTGATTGCGTTGGCGAACAGCCAGCTGAGCTTTTATTGATTCCTTTTGCTGCTGAAAGTCATTCTCGTCAAAAGGCGTTTTGCTGACCAATTGGATGATGTACCAGCCGCGGCTGCCCTGAACCGGCTGCGACACTTCGCCGACGTTCAGACTAAGCGCCGTTCCGGCAAACGCAGGCTCCCGGCCGACGTTCGGGATGGCGCGTCCGGCGGTGAACTCGTCCGTTTGCTGCAGCGTCAGGTTGTGCTGCTGAGCGACCACCTCCAACGGGGTGCCGGATTGAAAAGCGCTGTAAGCCGCTTCGGCATTTGCCTTGGCCAATGCGGTGCGCTGTTCCGCTTTTAGCGCTGCGACAATGCGGCTGCGCACCTGCTCGAGGGTCGGAATATGCTCTTTTTCAATCTTGGTGACTTGAGCCACGACATAGCCGGACTCGGTGTAGATCACGTCGCTGACCTCGTTCAGCTTGGCGCGAAAAACAAAGCGTCCTAACCGAGGTTCCATGCCGATGCCGGGGATGAATCCTTCGGCTGCAAAGGGCGGCGTAGTTTGGACGGTGCGCTTTTCGGCTTCTGCCGCGGCCTTCAAGCCGGACTCCTTGGCCGTTTCAGCCAGGTAGGCAGCGTCGTCTCGAATCGCCTCGCGTGTTTTGGTGGACGGCTCGATTTTAAGGAGGATATGCGACGCCTTCACCTCATCCTCACCGTCGGCTTTGCGGCGGTCTTCGACCTTGATGATGTGCAGTCCGTATTGGGAGGCAACCGGTCCAACGATTTCGCCCGGTTTGGCTGCAAACGCGGCATCGGCAAAAGGCTTGACCATGGCGGAATGCTTGAACCATCCCAAATCGCCGCCGCTCTTCGCCGAGCCTGGATCTTGCGAGTAAAGCGACGCCATCTCGGCAAAATTACGACCTGAACGGGCATCTTCGAGAATTTCCTGCGCCTGCCGCCACACCGCCTGGCTGTCCGCCGGCGACGCTTTCAGCTCAAAGAGAACGTAATCGATGACCCGTTTTTCCTTTTCGCGATATTCTTCTTTATGCTTTTCATAATAGGCCTTGATCTCCGCCTCGCTCGGCTCGTTTTCCTTACCGGCAAAGGCCGAGGCATCGAAAAAGAGATAGTTGACCCGTGCCTTGATATTGTTTTTGATATATTCGATGCGCGCATCGTCGTCGGTCACAACCGGTGCGGCGTTGATGAGATCGCCGAGCTTTTGGAAAGGCAGGACTGTACGCAGATACTCGGCAACGGTCTCCCATTGACGATCGAGCTGGGGATTCTCCAGCGCCTGCTGGTAGAGCTGCATGCTGAAGGTGCCGGTCGTGGAATCGATAAACGCCGGCGATTGACGGATGAACTCGGGCGGATTGTTCCACAACTCCTCGCCGATCTCTTCGTCCGTCGCAGATAACTTTATTCTATCCGCCACTTTGCTCAGCAGTCGCTGCTGTATCAACCGTTCGTAAACTTGATTTTCGATCTGTTGCAGCTGATAGTTTTCGAGTTCCTCTCCGCTCTGCTCGCGCTGCTGCTTCAGCTCCTGTTGATAAGCCCTGCTGAATTCATCATAGGAAATATCCTCGCCGTTGACCTGGGCGATGACGCCGTGGGGCGCGCCGCCGCGGCCGCGCGTCCGGAAACCTCCCATTCCCCAGTCGAATACAATCGTGGCAATAAACGCAAGCACGAGGATCATTAGGATCGTCTTCATGCTTTCGCGCATCTTGTTCATTACCGCCATAGCCGTCCTCTTTCAAAGCGAGTCGTTCAACTCGGTTTGTGGTTCTCACCCGCTGACTTTTCCAGCGGGATTTTTTGATTCGTTCAAATGTGCAGCTGGAAAAATTTTGCCGATTAAAGCAATATGAAAAAAGCCGGAAAATATACTTTTAAACGACTTTAAAATCAAGGCATTTTTGCAGAACTTATTGTATGTAAATGCTTTTACCCTTTTTTTCAATGATCTCGCCGATGATTGCTGCGGAAACGCCGGCTTGATGCAATGCGGCGGCGAGCCGCATTGCCGAGTCGGAATCCAAAGCAAACAACAGGCCGCCGGAGGTTTGCGCATCGGCGAGCAGCAGCCGAAGGGTGGGAGAAATCTGGTCCGCAAACTCGACATGATCGCGCAGATAGGCCAGGTTGCTCTCGGTGCCGCCGGGAATGGCGCCGGCAGCGGCCATCTCCGGCACTGCAGGAAGCAGCGGTACCTGCCCGCTTTGAATTATGGCGCTTACACCGCTGCCGCGTACCATTTCTAAAAGATGGCCCAAGAGTCCAAAACCGGTCACGTCCGTGCAGGCGTGCACGGAAAAATCGGCGGCAATTTCGGCGGCGGTCTTGTTCAGCGAAGCCATGACCTCGAACGCGGTCCTTGCAGTGCGGACATCGATCATGCGGCGCTTGAGTGCGGTAGTCAGAATGCCGGTGCCGATCGGTTTGGTCAATACCAAAGCGTCGCCGGGCTGCGCGCCGATGTTGCGCCATATCCGATCGGGATTCAGCCGACCGGTGACCGCCAGACCGTATTTCGGCTCCGTATCGTCGATCGAATGACCGCCGATGATGACGACGCCGGCTTCGTCTGCTTTGTCGCGGGCGCCGCGCAGAATTTCCTGCAGAACCCAAAGCGGCAACCTGGCAGATGGAAAGGCGACGATGTTCAAGGCGAAAAGCGGCTGCCCGCCCATGGCATAGATATCGCTGAACGAGTTTGCCGCCGCTACTGCACCGAACTCGTACGGATCGTCGAGAATCGGCGTGAAAAAGTCGACTGTCTGCACGATCGCCGTATTGGAGTCGATCTGGTAAACTGCAGCGTCGTCCGAAGATTCGAGGCCTACGAGAACCTTTGCATCCCGCGGCGGCGTCATGGCTGCCAACACCTGTTCCAAGAGCTGGGGACGCATCTTGCAGGCGCACCCTAATCCGTGCGTAAACTGGGTCAGACGAATCTCTTCGCCGCGTATTTCCTGTTCAGCATCTCCCAGCAATTGCCTAATGACGGACTGTATCAAATCGATTGCCCGCTCGATCTCTTCATCGGTTGTCGGCACGCCGACGGAAAAGCGAATGGTGCCGCGCGCCCAATCGATCGGCACATTCATCGCCTGCAGTACGTGCGAGATGCTGACGTCCGCTGCGTGACACGCGGCTCCGGCCGAAGCCGCAATCTGATCGAGAGCAGAAAGAATGGTGTTGGCGTCCAGCCCGTAGAAACTGAGGCTGACGGTGTTGGGCAGGCATTGCTGCGGGTGACCGTTGCGCCGCACTCCGGGCATGTCGAGAAGCGCCTGCGCCAAGCGGCCGCTTTGACGATTGCTTTTGGCCATCCGCTCTTCGAGTTCGGCACCGGCCAGCTCACAGGCTTTACCCAAAGCGACGATCGCAGCTACGTTCTCCGTTCCGGCGCGCTGCCCTCGTTCATGGCCGGCGCCGTGCATAAATTTTGCCAGCCGTGTGCCGCGGCGGATGTAAAGCGCCCCTACGCCCTTGGGGGCATAAAGCTTGTGACCGGCAACGCTCAAAAGATCAACGCCCAGTTCATCGACATTCACCGGAATTTTGCCGATCGACTGCGCCGCATCCGTATGCAGCAAAAGGCCGTGCTTTTCGGCAATGCGGGCGATCTCGGCGATCGGCTGAATTGTACCGACTTCATTATTCGCGTGCATGATGGTGATCAAAAAGGTGTCGGCACGGACGGCTTTTTCGACATCCGCAGGATCGACCATGCCGTAAGCATCCACAGGCACTCGCGTTATCCGAAAGCCTTGTTGTTCCAGATAGTCGCAGACCTCGAGCACGGCCGGATGCTCGACGGCGCTGGTGATGATATGGCCGCCGCGTCGGCCTTCTGCAAAGGCGCAGCCTTTTATCGCCCAGTTGTTTGATTCGGTGCCGCCGCTGGTGAAATAAATTTCCTCCGGCTGAGCTCCCAATAACTCAGCGACTTGGCGTCTCGCTTCCTCGACTGCCAGTCTGGCCGTTGTGCCGTACGGATGCGTGCTCGAAGGATTGCCGAACCGCTCGTCCAAAAAGGGCATCATGGCTTCCTTGACCGCCGGCAAAACGGGTGTGGTGGCGTTATAATCCAGGTAGATCGGTTTCATTGTAATCAATTCGTCAAGCTTTTTAGTTGCGTATTAATTTGAAAATAGTTATGTTTAAAGAGAGAAGCAAGGAGTCCGTTCGTGTTGCCGGAAATTATATTGGTCAGTCTATGGGGCGGTTTGGTGTCCATGGATACGACCGCATTCCTGCAGATTATGACCTCGCGGCCTCTGGTGACCTGCACCGTCGTCGGGTTGATTCTCGGAAATCTTCAGCTTGGGCTTTTGATCGGCATGCTGTTGGAGCTTGCCTACATCAGCGAGCTGCCCGTCGGCGCCGCAAAATTTTCCGAGAGCAACGTCGGCGCCGTATCGGCTGCGGCAGTCGCAGAGCTATGCATCCGCCGGTTTCCGGATCGCGAAGATGCCGTCATTTTTTTTGCGATTTTGACTGCTTTGGCGGTCAGCGCCATCGGCGGATTTTTGGTCAGCCGCATGCGGAGCTTTAATACGCGCAACTATACCCGCATTTTGGAGCTGCGACAAATTCGGCCGCGCGATATTGCCGGAGCACACCGCTCGGGCCTTTTGGCCGCCTTTCTTCTCGGCTTTTTCTGCGTTTTCATCTCTTCGATTGTTTTAACGGCCGTAATACCTTATTTGTTGATGGGCTTTCCCCATCCTTATGATCGGATGTTTAAAGCCGCGATCGCCGGTCTTTTAGCGGCCGAATGCGTGTTTCTGATTCACATGTTCTGGACCCAGACCAAGCAGCGCTATTTGATTTTTATCGGTGCTGCGCTGGGACTGCTTTTATTGTTTCTGCGGATGCAATGAGCG
>JAPDPN010000096.1:8642-11563 GCA_034506455.1 Candidatus Zhuqueibacterota bacterium
TCGAAATTTCGCTCGGCGATCTATATTTCCAAAGACGGCGAAGAGATCAATGCCAAAAGCATTATGGGCATCTTGACGCTGGAGGCGCGCAAAAACAGCGAGCTGATCCTGCGCATTGAAGGGGAAGACGAAGAAGAGGCCATGAAGGCCTTGACCGAGGTTATGGAAAAAATATCGCTGTTGGAAGAGGAATTTTAAAGGGCTCTCATGGCAAAAGCCGCTAAAGAAATTCGCCTGCAGGGTGTGGCTGCTTCACCCGGCGTTGTCATCGGCCCGGTAAGGATTTTGACCGGCGAAGTCGCTATGATTTCGCGCCGTACGATCGAAGCCGACCAGGCCGCCGCCGAAATGGAAAGACTGATGCAGGCCCTTAACCAGTCAAGTGAAGAACTCGAAATCATCTATCAGCAAACTTCGGCGGCCTATAGTCCCGACGCCGCGCAGATCTTCCGCGTCCATCAGGCCATGCTTTCCGATCCGATGGTGATCGACGAATGCCGCGACATGATCCAAAAAGAGCGCGTCGGAGCGGAATATGCTTTCTCAGAGGTCATGGACCGCTACATCGAAAAGCTTTCGGCACTCGGCGACGAGATGTTTCGCGCCCGTCATGCCGACGTGCGCGACCTTAAACGGCGCGCCCTTCATCACCTGCTCGGCAGCGAAGTCGCGCCGATCGTCCTCGAGGAGCCGTCGATCATCTTTGCCCGCGAGCTGACGCCGTCCGACACCGTACACCTGGAGCGCGGCAAGGTGCTCGGGTTTGCCATGGATTTCGGCGCGCGCACCTCGCATGCCACTATTCTTGCACGTTCCATCAATGTTCCGGCGGTCGTAGGCTTGAAGGAGGGAGCGGCTTCCATCAAAGACGGCGATTGGGCCATTCTGGATGGAAGCGAGGGCGTGCTGATCCTCAATCCGACGCCGGTGACCGAGGCGTTCTATCGCAAACGGCGCGAAAAGTATCTTGACCGCCTGCAGCGGTTGGAAAAACTCAAAGACCTGCCTGCCCGCACGCTCGACGGCAAAAACATCGAACTGGCGTGCAACATCGAGTTTATCGAAGAGGCGGAGAGCGTCATCGCCATGGGCGGGGATGGAGTCGGCCTTTTTCGCACCGAGTATCTCTTTCTTTCCGGCGCAGAGCTGCCCACGGAGGAACGGCAGGTTGAAGAATACACTCGACTCGCCAAGGCGATGAAGGGTAAACCGCTGATCATCCGCACCTTCGACCTGGGCGGAGACAAGCTGCCGCCGTTCATTACGTTGCCGCCGGAGCAGAACCCGTTTCTCGGCGTGCGCGGCGTTCGTCTCTATTTCAACGGCGCGTATTCGCTCTTTCGTACGCAGCTTCGCGCCATTTACCGAGCCGGTTTGCACGGCGACATCCGCATCATGCTGCCGATGATTACCAGCGTTGAAGAAATTATTCAGTGCCGGCGAATCATAGCCGAAATCCAGGAAGAGCTGCGCCGAGAAAAACTGCCGTTTGCCGAGCAATTGCCGCTCGGCGCCATGATCGAGGTGCCGGCCGCCGCCGTCGTCGCGGATCTCATTGCCAAAGAATGCGACTTTCTCAGCATCGGCACCAACGACTTGGTGCAGTATACAGTGGCGGTCGACCGCGGTAACCCGCATTTGCTCTATCTCTACCAGCCTTATCATCCGGCTGTATTTCGTCTCATCGCCGGCGTCATCCAAAAAGCTCATGAGCAGGGCGTATGGGTGGGTATGTGCGGTGAAATGGCGGGCGATCCGCTCGTCACCATGATTCTCATCGGCATGGGACTGGATGAGTTCAGCGTCAGTCCCGGCTCTTTGCCGTATATTAAAGAGATCATCCGTAACGTTTCGGTGGAAGAATGCGAAGAAATGGTTGCGCAGCTTTTCGAATTAGCAAGCATCGACAAAATCCAGCGCTTTTTGAATGATTCTTTCCGCCGCAAATTTTCGATGGAAATGCTGATTTAAAAAACCGGAAAACTCACTAAAACGGTGTTTATGAATCTTGAGGAATTGTTCCGATTCGATGAAGCGAATATGTTCGATATACTGCTTCGCACGCCGCAACAGCTGCGCGAAGCCGTTCTATTACAACCTGAACTCCCCTTACCCGACGCCTCCGTACCGCTGCACCACTTGGTCATCACCGGCATGGGCGGTTCAGCCGTCGGCGGTGATCTGATCGCCGGTCTATATGGTGATCTGCTCGATTTGCCGTTGATTGTCAATCGCGACTATCGTCTGCCGCAATTTATCAGCGCCCATTCGTTGGTCATTGCCTGCAGCTATTCGGGCGATACTGAAGAAACGCTGGCGGCCGTTCAGCAGGCGGCGGATGCGGGCGCGCCCATCGTCTGCATCGCCTCGGGCGGAAAGCTGGCCAAAAAGGCCGTCAAGAACGAATGGGGTTTGGTACGGGTGCCGGAGGGGCTACCGCCCCGTTGCGCTCTTGGGTATCTTTTTTTCGCTTTGATGCGCATTCTGCAGGAGTACGGCATCATTTCCGTTGCGGAAGAGGATGTGGCGGAGACCGTCGAAATGGCGGAGCGCCTTACGGCGGAACTGGCCGACTATAAACAGGCGAAAAATCGCGCCGTCAAACTGGCGGAGGCGTTGAAGGGCAGGATCGCCGTGATCTATGCCGCCGACGAGCCCAATTCTGCTCTGCCGTTGCGGTGGCGCAATCAACTGAACGAAAACGCCAAAGCGCCTGCTTTCAGTAACCTCGTTCCCGAAATGAATCACAACGAGATCTGCATGTGGAATGAGGTGATTCTCAACCCGGAACTCTATCATGTTATCTTTTTAAAGGATGATCACAATTCGCCCGAACTCAAAGAGCGGTTGGAAATCAGCCGCGACCTGATCGCCGCCTGTGGTGTGCCGGTCACGGAGCTGGAGCCGGAAGGAGAATCGCG
>JAPDPN010000097.1:0-11430 GCA_034506455.1 Candidatus Zhuqueibacterota bacterium
ATAGCCGACAAAGCCGCCAAATCCGCCGTTTCCAGATTGGGGCTGCCGAGCACTTCGGTGTAAAGGATTTTGCTCTTCGGGCTGCAGGCCGCCGCCACCTGATCGGGCTGAGTGATGTCGACAAAAACCGTCCGAACGCCGAGCGACGCCAGCTGCGTCGTCAGCCACGATTTAGTTCCGCCGTAAATGTTGGTCGACGAGACCACCTCATCGCCCGGCTTGACGATCGAAAGCACGGCGCTGGAAATGGCCGCCATTCCGGAAGCCACCGCCAAGCCGGCTTCGGCTTCTTCCAACAGTGCGACCATGTGCGCAAAGAGATCCGAAGTCGGATTGCCGTCGCGGGTGTAAAAGTAACCCTGCTTTTCTCCCAAAAACACCGCCAACCCTTCTTCGACATCACGGTAATCGAAATTGACCGTCTGGAAAATCGGCGGGATGTGCGCCGAAACGTTGTTGAACGGCGATCGCGCCGACGCGCGGATCATGCGCGTACCGATTTTCAGCTTTTTCAGTTCTTCGACCGTCATGTATCCAGTTTATCCCATTCCTCGATAATTTCCTGAACCAGATCATAACCAAAGCCGCGCCGCAGGAGAAAGTCGGCAGTGCGGCTTTTCGCCTTTTCCTCATCCAAGCGCAGCTGCTTTTTCTTTTGTTTGGCGGCGAGTTCCCGCGCCAGTTCCGCCTCGCTCTTTTCGCTGTAGGCTTCCTGCAGCGCCGCAGTGATTTCGGGTTCCGAAACCCCGCGTTGTTTGAGCTCCAACTTTAAGGCTAAAGCGCCGACGGGTCTTGCAGCCATGCGCGTGCGCGCATACAGCCGCGCAAAGTCGCCGTCGTCGATCAGTTTAAGCCGCTCAAGCTCCTGCAGAACCCAGTCGATCTCTGCAGACTGAAATCCTGCTTGACGCAAACGATCGCTGATCTCTTTGCGGCTGCGGGCGCGATAAGCCAGCAGCCTTATCGCCTTTTCCTTGGCCGCATGACGCCTCTCGAGCTCTTGAATCTCGGCAATCTGCTCGTCGGTCAGCTCATCTCCTGCAGCGATACCCGCGACCAGCAGAACATCCTGATGAATGCCGAAGGCAAACTCGCCGTCCATAAAGACCGCCAGGCGATTGCGGCGCTTTTGCTGCGGGCGGATGTCGGTAATTTTATGTCTGCCTTCCATCCGTTTAGATGTCGTTCGTCTGCGCCGTCAGGGCCGGCAGCTTATTCGAGCGTCGGAACGATCTCGCCGTTCTTGTCGCTCGAAGGCAAGGCGTCCTTGTTCAGAGACAATTCCTGCCGAACGCGCTCCTCGATGACCTTGAACAGATCGGGGTTCTGCTCCAAAAAGCGCTTGACGTTCTCGCGGCCTTGTCCCAGGCGTTCCTGGCCGTAGGAAAACCAGGCGCCGGACTTGTCGATAATCTTGAGGTTGACCGCCTGATCCAGCACATCACCGACTTTGGAAATGCCTTTGCCGTAAATGATGTCGAACTCGACCTCTTTGAAGGGCGGAGCGACCTTGTTCTTGACCACCTTGACCTTGGTGCGGCTGCCGATGACCTCTTCACCTTCCTTGATGGAAGCGACGCGCCGAATGTCAAGCCGAACCGAAGCGTAGAATTTCAGGGCGCGGCCGCCGGTCGTGGTCTCGGGGTTGCCGAACACTACGCCGATCTTTTCGCGGATCTGGTTGATAAAAATAACGCAGGCCCTCGACTTGCTGATGGCGGCGGTGAGCTTGCGCATGGCCTGGGACATCAGGCGCGCCTGGAGCCCCATCTGCGCATCGCCCATCTCGCCCTCGATTTCGGCGCGCGGCACCAGCGCCGCAACCGAGTCCACGACAATGGCATCGATGGCGCCGCTGCGCACCAGAGTTTCGGTTATTTCAAGCGCCTGTTCGCCGGTATCCGGCTGCGAAATGAGCAGATTGTCGGTATCGACGCCCAGCGCCTTGGCATAGACCGCGTCCAGCGCGTGCTCGGCATCGATAAAGGCCGCCAGGCCGCCCAATTTTTGCGCCTCGGCGAGAATGTGCAGCGCCAAGGTGGTTTTACCGGAAGATTCCGGTCCGAAAATCTCGATAATTCGACCGCGCGGCACTCCTCCTACCCCCAGCGCCGCATCCAACGACACCGAGCCGGTCGGGATCACGTCGATGTCCATCTTGCGGTTCTCGCCCAACCACATGATCGACCCTTTGCCGTACTGACGGTCGATCTGCGCCATCGCCAGCTCGATCGCCTTTTTTCGTTCTGCTAATTCGTCTGCCATATGTTTGCCTGTCGTGTTTTTCCTTTTCTTATGATATGATCAAAGGGCTTCTAAAAGCCCTTTTTGTATGCTGCCGAGTCATGCGGCAGATCTTTTTCTGGAAAATTTGATAATTACAAATTAAAACGACTTACCCCTTAACGCAAGGGAAATTTCTCAAGCGGCGTGTATTCGGCCCCGCTCGGTTTAAGGTCGCTGCGCATCAGCACCAGCTCGTCGCAAGTAAATTCGAGGGGCTGCAGCTGAACTTTACCGAATACCTCCGCCGGTTTAGAGCCCCGTTCGAACTGTTTAACTCGACCCAAGGTAAGATGCGGCGAAAAAGGACGATCCTCTTTGGGAAATCCCACCTTGGCCAGGGCTTCCTCCAACGACTGCTGCAAACCGCTCAAGTTGCCGCTTTGCACCGCCGCACCGGCCCAGTACACACGCGGTCGCTGCAGCGAGGGAAAGGCACCCAAACCGCTCAGCCGCAAACGCACGGCCGCGAATGCCGTTGCTGAATCCTGCACCGCTTCGGCAATCGCTTTCAAGGATGCGCTCGGCACTTCGCCCAAGAATTTCAACGTCAGGTGTATCCCTTCCGCCTTGACCCAAGAAACCCCGCCGAGCTGCGGCCGCAGGATATCTTGTACCCTTTTCAGTTCCGATTTCACCTCCGTCGGCAGCTCGAAGCAGATAAAAGTGCGAATCTCATCCATGGCGCATCCCCAAAATTCTTTTTCGCAACAGGTTCATCGCCGCCTGAGCGGACCTCTGCTTGTTGCCGAGGCGGTCATCGATAAATTGGTGGCGTTCCCAAACCACGCCGTCGGCGTCGCTGCAGGCAACAAATACCAGACCGACCGGCTTTTCAGGTGTGCCGCCCGTCGGACCGGCAATACCCGTGACGGCCAAGCCGTAATCCGTGCCTGCATTTCGGCGCACTCCTTCAGCCATGGCAACGGCCGTTTCGGCGCTCACAGCGCCATACCGCCGAATCGTCTCCGCGGGCACTCCAAGAAGCTCCATTTTGGCGCGGTTGCTGTAAGTGACCAGTCCGCGCTCGAAAAACTCGGAGCTGCCCGAAATGTTGGTAAAAAGATTCGCAATGTGGCCGCCGGTGCAGGATTCGGCCAAAGCGAGCGTCTTTTTCGCCTTGCGCAGCAGCTCGGCCAGCGCTGCCTCCAAAGGAATGTCGGTCTCTGCGTAAATGCAATCGCCGAGCTTTTCCTTGACCATATTTGCCGCTTCCTCTACGCGCCTTTCCGCTTCTTCCGCACAATCGGCAGCGGCCATCAATCGAATTTTGACGCCGTACAAATTGGGAAGAAACGCGGCCTGCGCGCGCTCGAGTATCAGAGGCAGGTTATCGAGCTGCTGATACAGGGCGCTTTCAGGAACGCCGGTGGTCATTAAATTGCGGACGGCTATTACGCGGCCGCCAAGCCTCGCCTTCAGTTCGGGCAAAACGCGCCCGATCATCATTTCCTTCATTTCGAACGGCACGCCGGGCATCACATAAAAAGCTTTATCGCCTTTACGGAAAATCATCCCCGGCGCCGTGCCGCGCGAATTGGGTATGATCTCGGCATTATGCGGCACGAGCGCCTGCTCCTCATTGACCTTTGCCATCTCTATACCGCGGCGACGAAAACGTTCCCGCACAGCCTCCAACACCGCCTCATTGAGCACCAACCGTGAAGCGAAATACTCGACGCAGACCGACTTGGTCACGTCGTCGTGCGTTGGTCCAAGGCCGCCGGTGATCAAGACCACATCAGCGCGAGATTCAGCAATGCGCAGCGCTTCGAGCAGATTGGCGCGTGAATCTCCCACAGTCGTGACCCACTCGGCAGGCGCGCCGATTAACAGCAGCTGCTCACCCATCCACGCCGCATTGGTGTTGACGGTTTGCCCGATGAGCAGCTCGTCGCCGATGGAAATGATTTCTATTTTCATAAATGATTAGAAAAGTCGTATAAAAAGTTGCAAAACTATGTTCGTATAGAAACCGGCAATGACGTCGTCGATCATAATTCCCCACCCGCCGGGAAACCGTTCGGCGCGGTTGACGGGGAACGGCTTTACAACATCAAACAGGCGAAACAGCAAAAAAGCTCCCCCATAAATCACCGCCGTTTTCGGCAGGGCGATAATGGAAATCATCATCCCGACTGCTTCGTCCCAATTTACCCGCCCCGGATCGGCTCCCCAGCGATTTTCACACAGCGTCGCTGCCCAGACGCCGATAAAAAAGAACAGCACGATAAGGTGCACCGAAATGACGATTGATGGGAGTGGAAGAAACCACAGTGCGACGATAACGACAGCGGCGCCCGCAGTTCCCGGAGCCGCCGGCGAGTAACCGCTGCCGAAGGTGGTGCCGATGATCACAGCCAACCGTTCTGCGGTCTTTGAACTGCTCTCCTGTTTCGTCAATACTCCCTCCGGCCTTCGATGGCGCGCGTTAGGGTGATTTCGTCGGCGTATTCCAAATCAGCTCCGACCGGTATGCCGCGGGCAATGCGCGACACGCGCACGTTCATCGGCTTGAGAAGACGGGCAAGATAAAGCGCCGTGGCCTCGCCTTCGGTATCGGGATTGGTCGCGAGGATTACTTCCTTCACCGTCTCGTCGATGCGGGCGAGCAGCTCCTTGATGCGCAGATCATCCGGACCGATGCCGTCGAGCGGCGACAGTGAACCGCCCAGCACGTGATAAAGGCCGTTATAGCCGCCGGTCTTTTCCAGCGCCAGCACATCGTTCGCCTCCTCCACCACGCAAATCATTGAGCGGTCGCGTTTGCCGCCGGTGCAGATCGAGCAGGGGTCGCTTTCGGTAATGTTGAAGCAAATCGAGCAGTGAATGACCTTCTTTTTCAGCTCGGTCAGAGATTCCGCCAGTCGCTGAACCTGCGCTTCCGGTTGCTTGAGCAAATAAAAAACCAAGCGCTGAGCTGTTTTTCGGCCGATGCCGGGCAATCGGCTGAGCTCCTGAATTGCCCGCTCGACCGCTTCGGATGAGTATTTCATCAAAGACCCGGAATTTTTATGCCGCCGAGATTAGGCATAAGGCCGCCGGTGGCGCGCGCCATTTCCGATTCCGCCTTGGCCTTGGCATTCTCCAGCGCCTGATTTACGGCTGCCAATACCAAATCTTCCAACATTTCTACATCGTTCGGATCGACAACTTCGGGATCGATTTTTATTTCAAGCAGTTCCTGAGCGCCGCTGGCGACGGCTTTAACCATGCCGCCCCCTGCAGTCCCTTCAATGCGCATATCGGCCAGTTCTTTCTGAATGCGCTCGATCTCCTGCTGCATTTTCTGCGCCTGCTTCAATAATCCGCCTATTCCGCCTTTCATATCTTCTCCTATGTGTGCCGTCGAATTTGCCTGTGCGTTAACCGCAAAAATCGCTTTTTTATTTGATAAATTCTGCGTCGAACAGATCGACGATCGTTCGCACCAGAACGCTTTCCGCTTTCAAACGCTCAAACTCTTCCTTTTTGTCGCTGACCGGCGTTACTTTGCGCACCTGCCGCAGCGTTTCTTCACTCACTTCGACGCACCGAATGCGCAACCGCCGACCGAACCGCTCCTGCAAAATTTCTTCCAGCGAGCGGCTGTGCCTTTCAACCGCCGCCTGGTGAAAACCGTTCCGTCCGGAAAAAGCGATTTCCAAATAAGAGCCCGAGAGTCGCACCGGCCATCCCTCGATCAAGGCTGCGGCAACCGCTACCGCTCTGCTTTTAACCGCTTCCAGCACGGCAGGCCATTGAGCCTCGATCTGCTCCAGGGTCAACGGCGATCCGCTTTCTGCAGCCTGTTCATGGGTGGTTACAGAACCGGACGGTTTTTCGTCGCCCTTTGGCGCAGGGGATTCAAGAAGGGGGGCCGTTGCTTCGGGTCGCGGGGTGTTCGATACCGATGGGGTTAACTTAGGCTGGAGACTTTTTTTTTTGGCTTCCTGCAGCTGCGCCACCAGCTGCGACAGCTGTACCGAAGAGGTCATGGTGGCCATTTTGATCAGAGCCGTCTCCAAATGCAGCCTTGCGTTGCTGCTCCTGCGCATGAGGCTTTCGGTTTCCACTGCAATCTTGATGAGGCGCAGCAGGTCTTCAACTTGAAAATCAGCGCTCAGCTGGAGATAACGGTGTGCAAACTCGTCGGCGACGGTTAATTCGTCGGCGGTGCCGGTTACCTTGACCACCAGCACGTTGCGCAGATGTTCGGCCAGACCGTTCAGAAAAACGGCAAAGTCGTAGCCCTCGGTAAAAATTCGCTGCACAAGATCGACCGCAGCGCGGGTGTCTCCGCGGCGGATGATGTCGGTAACTTCGAAAAACAGCGGCAGGCCGATGACGCCCAACAGCTCGGCCACCTGTTGGTTGGTAATCGTTTTTCCGGCAAAGGCGATGACCTGATCGAGGATACTTTCGGCGTCGCGCATGCTGCCGTCGCCTTTTTCCGCGATCATGCGCAGCGACTCTTCGTCGATGACGATCTCTTCCTTGGCGCACAACTCCCGCAGCTGCTCGATGATGCGGCGGATTGGAATGCGCTTAAAGTCGAACCGCTGGCAGCGGGAGACGATGGTGGTGGGGACTTTATGGACTTCCGTGGTGGCAAAAATAAACAGCACCCGCGGCGGCGGTTCCTCAAGGCTTTTCAACAAGGCGTTGAATGCCTCGGTGGTGAGCATGTGGACTTCGTCGATGATATAGATGCGGCTTTTACCGGGATTGGGAGCATAACGAAGGCTTTCACGCAGGTTTCGCACCTCGTCGATGCCGCGGTTAGAAGCACCGTCGATCTCGAGCACGTCGAGGCTGCGGCTCTCGTTGATTTCGATGCAGGACGGGCATTCGTTACAGGGTCGGACGGTGGGCCCGTGGTCGCAGTTGACGGCTTTGGACAACAGACGGGCTACAGTGGTTTTCCCGACGCCGCGCGGGCCGCAAAACAGATAGGCATTGGCGATGCGATTTTGGCGGATGGCGTTTTGAAGGGTTTGCGTGACGTGTTCCTGCCCCACGACATCTTCGAAAAACATGGGGCGGTATTTGCGCGCCAGGACCTGGTAGGACATGCAGGCATCTCTTTCACATCGGTTCGTCGCCGCAACGCTGTCGAAAATGGCTGTGCACCCTGCTTCGATTCCTCTTTTTTTACGCATCGTGAACAGCCGACTCGAGCCAAGCGGTCCCGCGGCACATGGATTAGGTGCTTACCGCTGCTACCTTCCGGTCCTGACGGGGTTGGGCACGCCTCCATTGCGAAGGACTTGACTCTTCAACGCCGCTGGTTCAGGACGCAGTAAAAACGAGCAAACCTCAGCATGGGAATTCGATCCTGCTGTAGCGGATTGCAGGTTACAGGGCACCGCTAGCTCCCCATCTAGCACAGCCATTCTGTTTGTGGAGCCGATGGGATTCGAACCCACGGCCTGTACGTTGCGAACGTACCGCTCTCCCATCTGAGCTACGGCCCCAACATTTACGGCGGAGAGAGCGGGATTCGAACCCGCGGTAGCATTACACTACACACGCTTTCCAAGCGTGCTCCTTCAGCCACTCGGACATCTCTCCTCGCATGAGCGACTCTCCGTCGCTCTCTCGGCGGAGAGGCAGGGATTCGAACCCTGGGTGCCCGGTAAAGGGCACAACGGTTTTCGAGACCGCCCGATTCAGCCGCTCTCGCACCTCTCCGAAAAAAATTTCGTCAACGATCCCGTTGACGAAGCTTTTTAAAAAAATCCTTTAAAAGACTGCTGCACTCGGCTTCCAAAACGCCGGAGATCACCTGCGCGTGCACGTCCAAACCGTTGTGACCGACCAAGTCCAATCGACTGCCGCAGGCGCCGTAACGCGGATCAGCCGCACCATAGACGATCAGTGGAATGCGCGCCAAAAGTACGGCTCCGGCACACATCATGCACGGCTCAAGTGTCGCGTAAAGGACTGCATCCTCCAACCGCCAGCCGGCTGTCGCTGCTGCTGCACTGCTGACGGCCAACATTTCGGCGTGCGCAGCCGGATCCTGCAGCGTTTCAACCAGATTGTGCCCGCGACCGATAATGCAATTGTCAGAGACCACAACGGCGCCTACGGGCACCTCGCCTTTGGCAAACGCCTTGCGAGCCTCCTCCAGCGCCGCGCTCATCCACTTTTCGTGGACAATCCGCTCATCTTCTGCCATTGGTACGCCCGAAGGGAATCGAACCCCTAACCTTCTGGTCCGTAGCCAGACGCTCTATCCAATTGAGCTACGGGCGCAACACGCATTTGTCGTAGCGCGTACGGGACTCGAACCCGTGTTACCGACGTGAGAGGCCGGTGTCCTGGACCGCTAGACGAACGCGCCGAATGCGGGTAAAAATATAGCAATAATCCCCTTTAAAGTCAACTTTTTTATCGGTAGAAGCCGTTTACGGGCAAGCATCAAAACCGGTACGCACCCGACTTTTCTGAGCCAAGATGGCGGTGGAAAGTGGCGCCCTATCGATTCAAGCCCGACGTCGCGTAACTCTACACGCCGAACGACCTTTATCCATTAGCCGACAAACTTTAGTAAACCCTGAACCCGTGTTACGAGAAAAAACCGAGGCGACTCCTGGAATGCAAACCAAGATTCCTGGGCAATCGCAGCCGCAGTATCTCCAAGGCAAGACCATCGGCCATTCATTACTGTCTGTCAAGCTTAAGGCTGTCATGAATTTCAACGAACGGCCCAGACCAATTGCGTTGACGGAAGAAATTGGCGGAGTTTTATAAAAAATGGCTTTTCGGCACTTAAAAAGTTCTTTCACCTTCCCGCGTCAATGTTTTATCCCTTCCCTGTATAGCCCTTCAGAAGTAGCCAAAGGGCCGGAATCTACTGCGCTTGAAAAGTCATTTTCCCATCGACGCCCAACTAATTTAGGATGCCGCGTTGCATCATCCAGTTTCGGCAAAGCTCCATCCATTTTGACAGCGCGGGATCCAGTGGCGCCAGTCCAAAACCGTGCGGGCCGCGTTCGAAAATATGCATTTCTGCAGCTACGCCGGCCTTGCGCAAAGCCAGGTAGAAAAAGACGCTGTTTTCCGCCGGTACGACAGTGTCTTCATTGGTCAGAATTAAAAAGGTCGGCGGCGTCTGAGGCGTTACCTGCTGGTCGGTCGACATTTTGATCGCCAGTTGCGGATCGGGCGGATCGCCCAACAGATTGACCATCGAACCGCGGTGCATGTACTCGCGGGTCATCGAGATGACCGGATAGACGAGAATCATAAAGTCCGGCCGACAGCTGATCCTTTGCACGGGATCCGCGTTAGCGGAATCGCCGAGATCGAAATGCACGCCGGTGCAGGAGGCCAGATGACCGCCGGCGGAAAAGCCGATGACGCCGATGCGTGCGGGATCGATCTGCCACTCTTTAGCGCGGGCGCGGACAGTGCGGATAGCGCGCTGAGCATCAAGCAGAGGCACCGGATGCCGGGCGTCCGGGCCGCGGCGATAACTGACGATGATCCCCGCTGCTCCGAGACTGTTAAGCCACTGAGCCGCCTGATGACCTTCGTGGTCCATCGCCAATCCCCAATAACCGCCGCCCGGAAAAATAACCACTGCCGCGCCGGTGGGATTGGTCGGCAGATAGACCGTCAGCTGCGGAGTCTCCGCAACGGCCGCTTCACCCCCAGGCGCGTCGTTCGGCCAAAGCGGCAAAACGATAGGTTCAGCAAATCCCGCTCCGCCGCAAAGAAACAAAATCGCCAATCCGATGCCTTTCCGTTTCATGGTTCATCCTCCGTTTTGTCGAAAACATAACCGCTCTTTATTGGCCCCCAGACCTGCCTGCCCGCTTCATCGAATCCTCTGTCCCAACTGATAAATTGTTTTTTCGTAATACGAACTTCCGTCGTCATGTAAACGGCACCGCGCCGGTTGCTGAGACACTCCCTTTCACGCGTCCTGCCGAAAAAGGAACCGTCCGGCAATGCCGTCAAATAAACCGCACAACCTTCTCGGGCGTGCAGCCTTTCTTGGGAGACATCGGCAAAGCGCTCCGGCTGCCTCCAGGCGCCGATGAACTCCTCCGCCCCGTCGATCGTCATCACCTCACTGACTAGGAATGAGTCTTGTCGCGTGATCCGATAGATGCGCTGACGATAAGGCGCATCCAACTGTTCGGCCCAAGCCTGCTCGACATAAAACCACAGGGTATCGGTGCGGTCCGGCCAAATGCGTGTCATGTGCAAATGAATTTCGGCAAATGCGGTATCCTCTGCAGCCTGAAGGCGGTTGGAAAAGCTTCCCTGTAAATAATGGGCCAATCGCGACAAATCATCCGCCTGACTGACTGTTGAGGCGAGCAAAATGAGGAAAAATTGCTTTATCATCGTCGCAAAAACTCCTATTTTTTAAAAATACACAAGCTGCCGCAAAAAGACAACGTCGGTGAGCGATAAAGGGATAAAATCCGGCTCTGCTCGCGAGCGCCGCAGTTTCGCCTGCGACACCAGCTCGCTTATTTTGCTTCATCGCGTCAATTTATTGGAAACGACTACCGCGGCTTATCGTCTATTGGTGACGCCTAACGTGCTCGCCGAGCTGAAGCGCGGCGGTTTTCCGGCAGACCATCGCCTTTTTGAACAGGCAACGATTTCCCGCCGGCCGAAGGAGACGGCGCCCGCAATCCCAGGCCTTTCGTCTACAGACGCCGAAGTTATTGCTCTTTATCACTCAGCCCGCGCCGATGCCGTGCTTTCCGACGACGGGGCGCTTCTACGCTACTGCCGCCGATCCGGTCTGCCTCATTACTGCGCCCTGTCGCTCTTGTCGCTGCTCGTGGCTGACAAGGGCCTGTCACCAAGGGCGGCGGAAAATGCGTTCTCTACACTTATTATGTACGGAAGGTATTCTTCGACAGTCATAGACCAGGGACGCGAGATGCTGCGTCGAGCCGTTCAAAAGCTTGATTTGGAATAATTCTTATTCCGGTCATGTTAAAGATCTCCACGTCAAAAATGAAAAAATAAAAAAGGAGATCGATTATGACCAATAGAAGAGAATTCCTCAAAAGCGTGCCGTTGGCTGCGGCGGCCGTAAGTGCGGGATGGACCCTTACCGGCAGAGCGGCGCAGCTTCCGGTTGACGAAAAGGGCGAGTACGTATTGCCGCCCCTTCCCTATCCTTACAATGCT
>JAPDPN010000098.1:0-11423 GCA_034506455.1 Candidatus Zhuqueibacterota bacterium
TGCGGCGCCGGCGGCAACGTCTTTACTTTTATCATGCGTATCGAAGGGCTGACGTTTACCGAGGCGGTTCGCTATTTGGCGCGCCGCGCCGGCATTGCATTGCCGGAGGATCAGGAAGATCTGCAGGGCGTGAGGGTCAAAGAAGCCCTCTATTTTGCCAATCGCATTGCGGCGGAATATTATGCGGAGATGCTGCGTTCGCCGCAGGCCGAACAGGCCCGCGCCTACCTGGCCGGCCGCGGCATAACGGAAGCAGAGTACGACCTTTTCGGTCTCGGCTACGCCCCCAACGAATGGGACAGCCTCCTGCGCCGCGCCGCCGAAAAGTCCGTTGACGCGGAACTGCTGACCAGAGCCGGATTGGTAATTAAAAAAGAGAGCGGCGGCTTTTACGATCGTTTCCGCGGACGCATTACTTTTGCAATCAAGGATCTGACCGGCCAGGTCGTTGCCTTCGGCGCGCGTCGGCTTCAGGAAGACGGTTCCCCCAAATACATCAACTCTCCGGAAACTGAAATTTATCAAAAGCGCTACATTTTGTACGGCCTCTACGACAGCCGTGAAGCCATCCGCAAAGCGGACCAAGTGATCATCGTCGAGGGGTATACCGACTGGATGAGCCTCTATCGCGTCGGCGTCCGCAACATCGTCGCCACCTCGGGAACGGCCCTCACCGAAGATCATGCCGCCGTTTTGCGCCGCTACACTTCGAACGCGGTGCTGTTCTTTGACTCGGATTCGGCTGGGGCGGCGGCTTCGCTGCGCGGCGCCGACATTCTGCTCGAAAACGGCCTGGAGGTCAAAATTTGTTCCGCGCCAGAAGGCAAAGATCCCGACGAATTTGCCCGCCGCGCCGGAGCTGAAGAGGTAAAGCGTGTAACGGCCGCAGCCGTGCCGTTGATCGACTTTAAATTAAAGCGCTTCGAAGCGCTCGGCAAAGGAGCCTCCGCCAATCGGCGCGCGGAATTGACGCGCGAATTGCTCGCCTCGGTGGCCAAAATGAGCGATCCGATCCGCCGCTCCTTTTTGTTACGGGACTTTGCCGAACGCCTGCACGTCGACGAGGCCTTTTTGTGGAGCGAATTGACCAAGCTTCAGCAGCAGAATCGTGCGGCTGCCCGCGCCGAGAAACAGGAGCCGGAACCCGCCGTCCGCTCCCGTCGTCAGGCGGCAGAGATTGCCCTTCTGGAGGTTTCTCTGCGCCACCCTGAGGTTATCAGCCCGATCATGAAAAATCTCAACCTTGAAGATATTGCCGACGAAGAAATCCGCAGGCTCTTTGAACGGTTCAAAGAAGAACCGGTCGATCCGGATCAGTTTCGGCCGCAGGATTATGTCACCGCCGTCGGCGATCCCTATCTTGCCGAGCGCCTCTCCGGTCTGCTGCATGCGGACGATCCCTTTCCCAAGTTCCGCCAATACGCGCGCCAATGTCTGATAAATCTGCACTTGGAACTGATCGATGAAAAGATTCGTCAAATCAAGGAACTGATGAAGGAAGAAACGGCCGAGCAAAAGACGGAGCTGCTCGATCAGCTGCGTTATCATCTGCAGGAGCGGGAGAAAATGCGGCGCGGCGAACACCTCATCTGGCCGGAAATCCAAGAATCTCTATGAAAAAATCCCGCAGAATTCTCTCGCGCCGACTCGGAAGACACTTTAAAATCATCGTCGAACATCTCAAGGCGCCGGCAATTATCCTGACGCCCGCACTCAAGCTCACGGGACTCTATGAGCGCGGCTTTTACAATGCTTCCCGATTGCGGCGATGCGAGTTTTCGCTGTCCTTTGCCGTACTGCCGCCGGCGTTCGACGGCTATCGCCTGCTGGTCCTCAGCGATCTGCACATCGACGGTCCCTTGCCGATTGCCGAGCAGGTTCACGCCCTGACGCAGGACGTTTCCTTCGATCTGGTGCTGCTGTTGGGGGATTTTCGACGAAAAATCTCAGGACCTCATCGACCGGCCGTGCAGCAGACCAGGCGACTGTTGGCCGATCTAAGACCCAGGGACGGCTTTGCGGCCGTACGCGGCAATCACGATTCTCCGGCGCTTATGACGGAACTACAGGAGGCCGGTATCGATGTGCTGACCAATCGCCATTGCGTTATCCGGCGCGACGGTCAGGCGATCTGGATTCTCGGCGTCGATGATCCGCACTATGATCGCGCCGATGATTTGGCGGCTGCCGCTTCCGGCGTTCCGGCAGACGGATTCAAGATTCTGCTCGCGCACACGGCCGAGCTGTTCAGAGAGGCAGCCGCATCGGGCGTCGATCTCTATCTATGCGGTCACACGCACGGCGGCCAGATTTGCCTGCGCAACGGCCGACCGATCATCACCAATGCCCGCGCACCGCGCGCCTGGTCGTACGGCTTTTGGCATTATCGCAATATGACAGGCTATACCAGCAGCGGAGTCGGCTGCAGCTCGGTTCCGGTCCGCTTCAACTGCCCGCCGGAGATCGTCCTCATAACTCTCAGGAGAAAAGTAACCCAATGAAACGCATCAATCAGCCGACCATTGCCGAGTGGGAAAACATCGTTCGTCCGACCCAGGTGGAAGTCAACTTGACGCGGTTGCGGCAAAACTTGGCGGCCATCCGCGCCAAAACCGCGCCGGCGCGCATCATGGCCATCCTCAAAGCCAATGCCTACGGCCACGGGTTGGTAAGGGTTGCACAGCTGATGCAGGAAGAGCGCGTCGATTATATCGGCGTTGCGGTATTGGAGGAGGGTCTGCTGCTGCGCGAAGCGGGCATTCGTCTGCCCATCTTGGTTCTGGGCGGCGTGTTGGGCAATCAGATTCCCTACTTTATCCGCCACGATCTGACCATCACGGCTTCCAGCATCGACAAGCTGCGGGCAATCGAGGAAGCCGCAAAAGCCATGGGACGCACGGCCAGGGTGCATTTAAAGATCGATACGGGCATGGAGCGGATCGGCGTCCATTACTATAACGCCGAGGGATTCATTCGTGCCTCTTTGGAATGCCGTCACGTTGAGGTGGAAGGCATTTACACGCACTTTGCCAACGCCGATGCAGCGGACCTGTCGCACGCCCGGCTGCAGCTGCAGCGTTTTTTTGACGTGTTGGAGATCTATGACCGGCTGGGTGTACCACGCCCAACGGCGCACGCAGCCAACTCGGGCGCCATCCTGCAGCTCCCCGAAGCCTATCTGGACATGGTACGGCCCGGTATTCTGCTCTACGGCGTCTACCCTTCCCGCGCCGCAGCGCGCACCGTACCGGTCAAGCCGGCATTGACGTGGAAATCGCGGGTGGTCTATTTTAAGGTCATTCAACCCGGACATCCGGTCGGCTATGGATCCACTTGGCAGACGGATCATCCGGTGCGGGCGGTCACGGTTCCTGTAGGCTATGGAGACGGCTATTTCCGCAGCATGTCGCACAAAGCACAGGTCATTCTGCGCGGCAAACGGTATCCGGTCGTCGGCGTGATTTCCATGGATCAGATCGTCGTGAATATCGAAAACGACAGCGCCTACAACGACGATGAGGTCATCTTGATCGGCGAGAGCGACGGCGTCTCTATTACCGTAGAAGAACTGGCTGATTGGGCAGGCACCATCCCCTATGAAATTCTAACTAACATCAATACGCGTGTACCGCGACTCTATCGCGAGGACGGTTCGCCGAATCTGCGGTAGAATTCGGATAGATCAAGTACTGGAATGTTGTTGTTTTGCGCCTTTTTCTTCTGATCTTGGTTGTTGTAGCCCCATCCCGCCAAATAGAGATTGATTCCCAACGGCTTGATTTTGAGCAAAGTGTCGACTTGATCATCGACAAAATGAAAGGCGCGTGCGTCACAAGCGCGCTCGTGGAGCAATCGCTTGATGATCTCCCCTTTGGAAGCGGCGGAGGTGTCAAAGATGTTTTCCTGGGGCAGAACGATCCGATGTGCTTGAAGGATTTTCTCGACGAACGTCAGGCGCTTGCTGGTGATGATGTAAAGGTTTTCTTTGTGAGGATAGGTTGTGAGAAACTCGTGTATTCCCGGATACAGGGGGTTCAGCTCACCCCAAAGATGAGGCGTCTCACGACTGAATTCCAAGCGCCGGTGATAAATGAGGTCGAAGAAGCGCTGCCGCAGATCGCGCCATTGTTCCGTAAAGGCGTCGAACGCCTGTTGGTTTTCGATGGCGGCGTTTTGGTGAATGGCGTGAGCAATGTAAACATAGTCCTCGCCTTGGCGGATGAAATTGCGCAGGCGACGCGCTTCTTTCAGCCAGTCTGCGGAAAGCGCAGCCTCGTCCGGCACATGCCGATCCCCGCAATAATCAGCATAGGCATTGTAGGCGTTGAACAAGCACTCGCGGATGCTGTCAATGATCACGCCGTCCATATCGAGCGCCAGGATTTCCCGGCTCGGATCGAACGAAGCCGCCCCAAGAAACGGTAGAGAATTATCCGCCATAAAAACCTTTTGCATGGGATGAAAAGTCGGGCCTCTGTCTCAACCATCTCCCGCTATTTGAAACCCCGACTCATAGAAATATGGCGATTTTTGCGCTTCTTTGCAACAAGGCGAAAGGTAATTCGGGAACCGGCCGGCATAAGCGAACCTAAACAATCGAACCGCGTTTCTTAGATCGATTTATGATGACAAAGAGACTTGGGCCTTCATTTTAAGACGATCAAGACTGCGCCGCGTTCGGCTTTGCGGCCAGACATGCGTGCCGGAGGCGCCAACTCTTATTTATACAGCGCAAAATAGGTTTTTTCGTCAGCATCTATCAGTTTAGAACGCATCGACTCGACGGTGAAAGTTCAACAACTCGGGTTTTGTCGAGTTGTTTAAGTATAACCCTTTGAACAAGCTTTAGGAAGGAAACTGGCGAAGCCTAAGATTTAAGCTTCTACAGTCAGAAAGGAGTTGCGCATGAAAGGAAAACTGCTGCTTCTTTATGGATTGATGGGATTCGGACTGCTTTCCGCTCAAGAGGCGCGGAGCATCAAGCTCAATCCTCCCGACCTTTCGCGCGGGCTGCCGTTCATGCAGACTCTAGCGGTCAAGGCATCGGCGACAGAGTGGTCGGATAAGGAGGTCAGCCTGCAGGACCTCTCCGATTTGCTCTGGGCCGCCAACGGATTGAATCGCCCGGCTGAGAACAAGACCACCGCCTCGTCGGCCATGAACGCGCATGACGTCGATATTTTTGTCTTTATGAAGGACGGCGTCTATGTGTACGATTTTCAGAACCATGAGCTGGATTGGGTGCGCGACGGCGACTTTCGTGGGCAAATCTATCGACCGAGACCGCGTTCGGCGGCAGCCAATCCCGAAGCTGCCGAGCCGCCGCAGGTGACCGATGCGCCGATTCAGCTGTTGCTGATCTCGGACACTGACCGTTTTCGCGCCGGCAGCAAAGATCTGCGGTACGAGTGGGCCGCTCTCGATGCGGGAATCATCTCACAGAACATCTCGCTATTTTGCGCCGCCACAGGACTTAAAACGCGACCTCGGGCGCTGGTCGATAAGGATCGGGTACGAGAAATTCTAAATCTTAAAGAGTCGCAGTACGTCTTTCTCAACCACCCGATCGGCTACGCCAAATAGATACGCCGGTTGTACCAAAAATTTTAAGCCGATAAAGCGGAAGGCAATAAAAACTTTCAAAGCTGCCAAATCAGCGGATTTCAGCCTACATCATGCGCATCGCCGCGGACAAGAACGGATGGATATCGATTCCGCCGTCAATGTCGAAACGAGCATGGGCAGCATTTTTTCGTAGAAAAAGGGTTTTCAGTGAATGAATTTCTTGACACGAATAGACAAAAATGATATATTTAGTCGGATTTTAAACGAAAGATGTAGTTGATGAAACTTGTACTGAACAACGCGTGGTTTTGGTGGGGCTGGCGCAGCCATAGCGGATGCGGTGGGTCAACACCATAATCGCGCGTGATTAGGATAGTACAAGCCCGCTGCAGGAATTCTTCAGCGGGCTTTTTTTTTGACTGACCGCCTGACAATTCGCATAGGCTGCAAAAAAGATCATTTGGACGAACGTTCTTTAAAGCGATCGCTTTACAGGACGACAGCACAACTTGAAAGCCATGGATTCTTTTTATGCAGTGCAGAGTAACGATCAGATGACTGGCAACAAATTCCGCTCAATATAGAACCATAACTGGAGGAATCAGCATGACCAAGTTTACGCTCACAGACAAGGACATTCCGCGGCAATGGTACAATTTGGGCGCCGACTTGCCCAAGCCGATGCTGCCGCCGCTGGGTCCGGACGGCAAACCGATTACGCCGGAAATGCTGGCGCCGGTTTTTCCGATGAATCTGATTGAACAAGAAGTGACGACGCAACGGTGGGTGGACATTCCCGAAGAGGTGCTGGAACTCTACTCGATTTACCGTCCCACCCCGCTCTATCGGGCGCGGCGTCTGGAAAAATTTCTCGGCACGCCGGCCCGGATTTACTTTAAAAACGAAGGCGTCAGTCCTGCCGGCTCACACAAGCCGAACACGGCCATTCCGCAGGCTTGGTACAACAAGCAGTTCGGCATCAAACGGCTGACGACCGAAACCGGCGCCGGTCAATGGGGCAGCGCCCTTGCCTTTGCCTGCTCGCTTATCGGTCTGGAGTGCAAAGTGTTTATGGTGCGCATTTCTTACGATCAAAAACCGTTTCGCCGTTTGATGATGGAGACGTGGGGCGGCAAATGCGTACCGAGTCCCAGCAAAGAGACTGAGGCGGGACGTAGAATCCTGGCCGAGCACCCCGACACGCCCGGAAGCCTGGGCATCGCCATCTCGGAAGCGATCGAAGCGGCGGTGACGGATCCCACCGGAAAAACCCGCTACTCCCTTGGCAGCGTGCTCAATCACGTCATGCTGCATCAGACCGTCATCGGCCTGGAGGCCAAAAAGCAGCTCGAACTGGCGGGCGAGAAAAAGGTCGACGTGGTCATCGGCTGCGCGGGCGGCGGCTCCAACTTTGCGGGACTCTCTTTTCCCTTTGTGCTGGATAAAATCAACGGCGCGCAAATCGACATCATACCGGTCGAGCCCACCTCCTGCCCCACCCTCACTCGCGGACCCTTTGTCTATGATCACGGCGACACGGCCAAGATGACGCCGCTGCTGCCGATGTACTCGCTGGGTCACGATTTTGTGCCCGCTCCGATTCATGCCGGCGGCCTGCGTTATCACGGCATGGCGCCGCTGGTCAGTCACGCCACCAAGTTGGGACTCCTTTCGCCGCTGGCGTTGCCGCAGCTCGAGTGTTTCGAGGCGGCCATCACCTTTGCCCGCACCGAAGGCTTTATCTCCGCTCCCGAAACCAGCCATGCCATCGCCGCCGCCATCCGCGAGGCGAAAAAAGCCAAGGAAGAGGGCAAAGAAAAGGTCATTCTCTTCAACTGGAGCGGTCACGGTCTCATGGATTTGCGCGGCTACGAGCAGTACATGGCCGGTCAGCTATCCAACTACAGCCTGCCGCAGGAAGAGATCGATCGCGCCATGGAGGTTCTGAAAAGCTACCCCGCTGCCGTGGTTTGAAAAAATCTGGGGCGCCGTCATTCGGCGCCCCGTTTTAAAGGAAAGCGAAAATGATCGATCAATTCGATGAGCTGGAAACCCGTTGTCCGATGCTGGGGCATTCTGTAAAATTCTACTATTGCCGTACCACCTCCGGAGACGAGCCGTGTCGCAGACTTCCGGACTGCTGGTTCGAACGCATTCCGGTTCACGATTACATTCGCACCTTTTTCAGCGTTGAACAGCAGGAAAGGTTTTTCCAACCGCCGCCGCCCAAGCTCGTCACATTGGTCGAACTGATCGAGCGGGCAAAGCAATCGGCCGCTTCATCGGAAAGGAATGGGGATCGATCCCAGGCGGGATCAGCTCAGACGAGCACCGCAGGCTGAGCAAAAGCGATCTCGCGTCCGCACGGGTCGGTCGCAGCTCGGACAGGTGCGGCCTTCTGCAGCTTTGCCTCCGGAGTTCGGCTCAGCTTTTTGTGTAAAGAGCGGATACAAGATGTAAGCGCAAACGCCGATCAGAACGATCACCAAGCCGATTGTCGCCATACTATTCACTCTCCTTTCGTCGCCCCTGCCCCAAGCCGATGAGCACGCCGATCGTCATGATGCCGGCGCCGATCCAGATCCACATAACCAGCGGATTGAGCAGAACCGTCACGGTCGCCTGTTGGCCTTCCAGATCGTACTCTTCCAATATCACGTAAACGTCATGTCGAATCGTGGAATAGATGCCGACTTCCGTAGCCGGTTGAAAGTTTTCGAAAAGATGGCGTTCGGCTTTGACGGTTCCAAGCAGTCGGCCGTTCTGAAGAACCAAAAATACGGCGGCGTCGACAACGCGATCGACGCGGGAGCGGCGATCGAGCTGCTGCAGCTGCAGTCGGTAGGGACCGATCTCGAGCGACTCGCCGCGATGAATGACTCCTGAAGCTTCCTGCGAAAAGGAGGACGAGGCGACGATGCCTATGAAAAAGCAGAGCACACCGAAATGCACCACATACGCGCCGATGCGTCGGCTGCGTTTGCCGACTGTCTCTGTAAACGCGCTGAAAGGGCGGTAATGCAAGAGACGCCCAAAGTTCAGCTCGTTCGCCAGCACCTGCAGCGTAGCGGCCAGACTAAAAGCGGCGATCATTAGAGCGACGGCGGCCCATGGATTGCACGCGCCGAGCAGCAAAGAGACCAGGCCTGTAACCGCGGCAATTGAAAGCGGCAGCGCCGGCTGGCGCGCCCACGGCCGTTCGATGCCGGCGCTCCAAGGGAGCAAGGAGCAAATGCCGATCAACAAAAAGGCAGCCATAGCAATCGGCGCCGCCATGCGGTTGAAATAATCCTGAGTGACGGTCAGCTTTTCCCCAAGCGCTTCAGTGATCGTCGGCAGCAGCACACCCGTTAAAACGCCCACGGTCAATGCGACAAAGAGCACGTTGGTGAGGAGAAAACTCGACTCTTTGGAGGTCCAAGAGGCGATTTCCTGCCTGCCCTTGAGCAGCGGCGAGCGATGCAGGAGCAATGCAAAGGAAGCGAAAAGGACGACGGCCAGAAACAGAAGAAACATCGGCCCCAAGTTGGAGACGCCGAATGCGTGCACCGAGGCGATCAAGCCGCTGCGGGTGACAAAGGTGCCGAAGATGGTCAAGGCAAACGTCAGCAGAATCAGGGCGAGGGTCCAACGTTTCAGAACGCCTTTTCGCTCCTGCACGATCAGCGAATGAAGAAAGGCGGTGCCGGTCAGCCAGGGCATGAGAGAGGCATTTTCCACAGGATCCCAAGCCCAATAGCCGCCCCAGCCGAGCTCTACGTAGGCCCATTGCATTCCAAGAACGTTTCCCAGCGTGAGAAACAGCCAGGAGAAGAGCGACCAGCGGCGCAGGGATTTCAGCCAAAGGGCATCAAAGCGGCCAAGGATAAGCGCCGCAACTGCTGCGGCAAACGGAACGGTATACCCGACGAAGCCGATATAGAGCGCCGGCGGGTGAAAGACCATGGCCGGATTTTGGAGCAGGGGATTCAATCCTTGACCGTCGGGCGGTGTAAAAGGAAGCAGTTTGAACGGGCTGGAAATAAAAGTCAGCAAAATTAAAAAAAAGAAAGTCGTCGTCTGAACGACACCGAGGGTGTAAGGCAAATAATCGGGAAGGTCGCGGCCGTACTGTCGCATTGCCAGGGCGGCAAATACGCTTAAAAGCAGGCACCAGAACAAAAGCGAACCGGCTTGTCCCGCCCAAAAAGCCGCCAAGGTGTAAAACAACGGCAGGGAGCGGTTCGAATACTGGGCGACGTATTCGATGCGAAAGTCACGATTCAGCAGCGCAATCACGAGGGCCAGCGAGGCCAAAACGACCAGAGCAAAGGTTGCACGTACGGCGCGTTCGGCGCTTCGAATGAGCGGTGAACGGGGTCGCTTGGCGCCGGCAAAAAACAGCAAAGCACTGTACAAAGACGTCACCAGCGCCAAAGCCAGGGCATGAGAGCCGATAAAACTCACAAGATTTCCTTTCCATTGGCCTTCGGAAAATAGCAAAAACGTATCTGAACTGCAAAGGAAACTGTCTTTTCAGTGGGACAAGTGGCTGATGAGAATGCGCAGGCCGATGGCGATGAGCACCAGGCCTCCCAGCAGCTCGGCGCGTTTGCTGAACAGCTTGCCGATGAGTCCGCCCGCAAGGACGCCGAGGAGCGAGAGCCCTCCGGTGATCAATCCGATCATCAAAGCGGGATACCAGATGTCAACTTTTACCAATGCCAGGCTAAAGCCGACCGCGAGCGCATCGATACTTGTAGCGATCGAGAGAAGAATGAGGTTCCAGCCGCGGGATGGGTCGACAGGGTAGGATTTTTCCTTAGAAGAGAGGCTTTCGCGGATCATTTTGCCGCCGACAAAGGCAAGCAGGCCGAAGGCAGCCCAGTGATCGACGCGATGAATCAACGGAGCGATCGTTTTGCCGCCGAACCAGCCGATGATCGGCATGATGCATTGAAAAAGACCGAAATGGAACGAGATGCGGAAGCGGGCACGTCGTCGGCAGAGAAACGGCGTCGTACCGACGCTGATGGACACGGCAAGAGCGTCCATTGCCAGGCCGCAGGCGAGCAGAATGATCTCGAGCGTCGGCAAGGTCCTTCGCCTAAAATTTATTCCAAATTAATCGGCCACCATGACAAGAGGTGACGCAACTCCCCTTACTCCTATCCCATCCCCATTGCGCGTGTACCTCTGCAGGCGGTTGGTCTATGTGACCGGGCGCAGCGAGAGAATCGGGCACGACATGACAATGAGAGCAGCGAAAGATGGCCATGTGCTTTTCATGCGCGCCGACGCCCATCGCCGAAGTTGAGGTATTGCCGGACAAATCCTCCGGCGGATAATTATGCTCTGCATTGCCGTGGCAGACATTGCAGGCTTCCGGTCCGGCTTTAGCGGTGTGGCATGAATAGCAGGAAGAGCCTGAGCGACCGCCGCGGTAATCTGCTCCGTGGCAGGACTTGCACTCCGCCATGGACCAATTACGACTGCGAATGGGCTGACCGTGAAAATCGGCTGTCGTCTTTTGCTTCCATCCTATCGGGTGCGGATAGTCTTCGTGACAGCCGTAACAGCCGACGCCGCTTTCGCCGCCGCGCAGATCGTCGCCGTGACAAGAACGACAGAAGGAATAACCGACGGTGACGACTTTGACGCCGTGAAAGTTTTCCGAAGCGGGATTGCTCCACTCTTTGCTGTGCGTCTTAGCGGGAAGCGGAAACCGGTCTTCGGCGCAGTGGACGGCTATGAGCAGAAAAAGGCTCGCGGCAATCGTTCGGCTAAAACGGAGTGAATGGAATCGCTGGGGCATCTCGGCGCCTCTCATACAGCTTACCTCGCTGAGCGGGTGTGGCATTCGGCGCAGCTCGGTTCGG
>JAPDPN010000099.1:0-7408 GCA_034506455.1 Candidatus Zhuqueibacterota bacterium
GTTTTCTGCTCTTCGTGCGGCATCAGGGCGCTGAAGCGCCAGCGGCGCAGGGCGTCCATGGTAATCGCCTCGAGCTTGGGATCGCCCTTGATGACCGGGATCATCTGGGTGATGCGGCCGTCCGGCGCCACCCAAAAGCGGATTTTGACGACTGCTTCGCGCTGCAGTCCCGGCGGATAGTCGGGGATATACTGGGCGATGATGCGCCTCTGCGCGGCGTCGCCTTCAATGGTATAGGGCGTACGGTTGTCGGCGCCCTGACCGTTCAAAGGATTGTCGGTTTGGCTTGGGGTCGTGTTTTCAGATGGTTGTTCGCCGGTTGCCGAGGAAGGCGCTTTTTCTGCCGGTTGAGCAGCCTCCTTCGGCTGCTGCTGGGCAGCAGGAAAGGGCTTTTCTGCCGGTTTGTTTTCTTTGAGCAGCGGCTTTTCTTCCGAATGAGCGCGTTTCGGCATCTCTACCGGCGGTTTCGGCTCGTTTTTCGGCGCCTGGTTTTTTTTCGGCTCGGCCGTTACCGCCTGCTGCGGCGGCTGCTGCACCGGGGTCATCCGCCGGTTTTCCGCCGTCTGCCCGGTCGAAGATCGCGCAGGAGCCGCCGAGACAAAACCGATCTCGGCAAACTCGACGGGCAGATTCAAGCCGGCGCGGATTGTCAAAAAGACGACCGTTATCAACGCATGGATGACCGCTGAGAGCAGCAGCGATTTGTTGCGGTCCGAAAGATTTTGCCAAAAGGTGGGCATAACCTTCACCTACAGATTGGGATCCGTGGCGATCATAAACCGCTCGGCGCCCGCCAGTTTGGCCGTATCGATGATGCGGATAGTCGTCTCCAAGGAGATGTCCTTGTCGGCGCGGATCACCACCAGCTTGTCCGGCGTTTTGCTGAAAATCTGCCGCAGCCTCGCGCCCAACTCCTCACGCGTAACCGGCTGCTGATTGAGATAGATGCGTTCGCGCTGGGTAACGGTGATGAAAATTTTGTCCGAATCGTCCTGGGCCCCGCTTGCCGCCTTGGGCAGCTTGATCTTGATTCCGGGCTGAACCACGAACGAAGAAGTCAGCAGAAAAAAGATCAGCAGCAAAAGAACGATATCCGTCAAAGAGACGGTCTGAAAATGGACCATCCGCTTACGCGTAGTCTGGATCTTCATGGTTGTCCTTTTCCAACAAAGTGTTTATCAATTCCGTTGAGCTTTGCTGCATTTCGAAGACGTGATGTTCGACCTTACTCTGCAGCCAGTTATAAAAAATGAGCGCCGGGATGCCGACCACCAATCCTGCAGCCGTGGTAATCAGAGCCTCCCAAATGCCGCCGGCCAGAACACCCGCATCGACGTTGCCGCCGAGGGATTGGATCTGCATGAACGCCTTGATCATTCCCGTTACGGTTCCGAGAAAGCCGATGAGCGGCGCGACGGCGGCAATCGTGCCCAGCACGCCGAGATTCTTTTCCAGCAAATAGACTTCGGTTTGCGCGGCGGATTCGATGGCGTCTTTGATTTCTTCGCGCGGACGGTCGTGTTTGGCCAGGCCTGCGGCGGTTATCTTGGCGATCGGTCCGGGTGTGCGCTTGGCCAATTCTATGGCGTCGCGCAGCCGACCGCGCAGCAGCATGTTCTTGACCTGCAGGACAAAGGTGCGCGTGTTGATCTGAATCTTGCGCAGAACCATCAGCCGCTCGAACAAAATGGCCAGAGCGATGAAGGAACAGAATGCAAGCGGAATCATCATGATTCCGCCTTTGACTAAGAGTTGAAAGAGCGTCATCCGGTACTCCTCTTTTCAGATGATTGGCTTTTGGTGATTATCCTTTTTCTGCTACCGTCGATAGATCAATCCAATAGAAGCGATCAAGCCGGGTTCCCGATAACCCTGCCATTGTTGGGAACGGTCGTCGAACAGGTTGCGGCAATCGACGAACGCTTCGGCTACGCCGGCGATCGGCTTGGACAAGCGAACATTCATTCGAAAGCGGGGCGCTAGCGTTTCCCGAGACTGCATTGTGACTCGACGCCTGCCGATGAGCTCCGCCGAGGCGTTCAGCCGTACACCTGCGGGAAGGCCGACGGTCACTTCGAACGGCAGGCTATAATCAGGCAGATAGGGGATGTTTGAGCCGACCGCGGAGGTGTGATCAAGGTCGTCCGAATAGTCGATGAACAACACGCTCGCTTCTCCGGTGCGGCCGAATTTGGCCCGTAATCCAACCCGCGTCGAGGTCATCTCCACATTATCGAGCCAGCTAAGGTTGAGCAGGCCGTTCGCGGAATCGGCCTCGAAAGCAGGCAGAGCCGCCGCCAATCGTCTCTCAAAACCGCCCTGGATCATCAGCGCACCGGAGACCGCCAATTGCCAGTCGCCCTGCAGTCTCAGTTTGTCCTCCTGCGGTCGAATCGTCGCCGAATGGGCAATGAACGGATTCTCGCGACGGTAATCCGTCATTGTAACCGGGGTCAGGCCGCCGTCGATCTTGAGGGAAGCGGCGAAACGCTCGTTCGGCACAATCACGATTGATGCAACCGGCGCAATGCGGCTTCCCGAAGCCGAATCGGCAGAAAAGCTTGTCAATTTTACTCCCAAAGTCGCCGTGGCTGCTTTGCCGAACGAGCTCGCGGCGCAAAACATTAGATCGCCCAAATCGAGAAGCTGCGTGCGGTTCTCATGGTCATAACTCTCGTGCATATAGGCCGCATGCGCTTCCAGAATCAGTCGGCCTCGGCGGAACTTGGCCCCTGCACCTAACCGTGAAAAAAAGTCGCTGCTGCGTTCAACCCGGATGTTTGCCGTGTCGCTCTGCAGCGCCATGCCGCCGAATTCCACATTGACCCTGCCGGTTAGAGTCTGCGTGTGCTGATAATCGAGTGAGGCGCGGAATCCGCCGTGGCCGCCGTTTCGTTCGGCGTCGGTTCGATAATAACCGGTCGATTGCAGGCCATAGCCCCACCGTTCATAGTCGGCGGCGCTGACCAGATGCGTCTTTTCGGTGAGTTGGTAATTGCCCTGGATGCGCACGCCGCCTTCGCCTGTGCGGCTGTTGCGATAGTGACCGTTCCCGCGTTGAAAAGCCGCGTTACCAATGACCTCTCCGCGCTCAAAGAGATGATGATAGCCGGCTAATCCGTAAAAATAGTAGGATGAACCCCCCTGCAAAAGAGCGTAGACTCGAGGGAAAGACGTCTCTACCGCCGCAAGTCGTTTTTGCGGCGCGACGGCAGCCGCTTCGTAGCGATCCGGCAGAGCAATCGCCTGCGGCGTTTCCGGGGTGAGACTCTTCTTTTCTTTAGTCAGACGGTGATAGGCGTCCTGACCGATAATGAGCACTTCGGGCAGCTCCAACAGCGGCTCGGCAGGTTCCGGTTTTTGCTGTGCGGCAGAGTCGCTTGGCGAAACGACTGCGTCCTGGGCCGCCAGGCGGCTTGTCGTCTGAAAAGTGAACAGGAGGATACAAATGAGAATAATGCCGTCCCAATTCTTCATGATCTTTTCCTCATTTGCCCACCAATTGCTGCAGGCGTTCCTGCGCCTGATCGGCGATCTGCTTTTCGCTGCTGTATTCGCGCAAAATCGACTGATAGAGCCGCCTTGCCTCGTCCCAACGCTGCAGCTCCTCGTTGCAGCGACCGGCTTCGAAAACGGCCGGCGCCGCCCAGGTCGTATGCCCAGGATAGAGGTACTTGACTTTTAGATATTCCGTAACCGCGCCTTTATAGTCTTTTTGCAGACGCAGCGTTTCGCCGAGAAGGAACTGAGCTTCGGCGGCGATCTCTTTTTCCGCCCCGCTTAACAGATTTTTCAGCAGAGCAGCGGCCGAATCATAGTTACCTTGCTGGAGATAAAGTCGAGCGCGGCCGATCTGCGCGAGCTGCTTTGCGGCCTCGTCCGGTGTTCTCTCCAAGCGATCGATCGCCTGCCGGGCTTGTTCGACGCGGCCTTCCTTACCGTGCAGAAGGCTGAGTCGATAGAGCGCCTGTGCTGCGGGCGGAGAATTGGGAAACCGATCGATCAATTTTTGCCATGCAGCTGCGGCATTTTCCGGCGAATTTTGCGCTGCGTGCAGTTCGCCCAGGCGAAGAATCGCCATAGGGGTTGCGGAGGCGGACGGATATCGCTCGACCTGTTCCTGAAAGGCAGCGAGCGCGGTATTAGCATCATTCATAGCGGCAAAGCATTCGCCGATGTGAAAATTGGCGTTCTCGGCGCTTTTGGAGGCGGGATATTCGCGCAGCAGTCGACGCCATTCGGCCAACGCTTTTTCATACTGCTGCATGTTAAAGGCAAACTCGGCTTTGCTATGCAGAATTGCAGCCGCCTTATCGGCGCTGCTCATACCTGCGACAAGAGCGTCGACCGCCGCCATGGCCTGATCGAGATCGCCGCTCTGCATGGCAGCCTGCTGCACGGCGATTACGGCGTCATCGGCCAGGTCGCTGTTCGGAAAATCGGTCGCCACTCTTTGATAGTAGCGGATCGCTTCCTCGTAACGTCCGGCATTGTAGCGGCAGTCGCCGATCATGTACAGGGCATCATCGACCCATTCGCTGTCGGGGTAACGGCTGATCAGGCTGTGAAAATCCTCGGCAGCGCCGTCGTAATCACCCATGCGAAAGAGGGAGCGTCCGCTCATCATCAGCGCCTGCGGCGCCCAGGTACTTTTCGGATAACTTGTTGCTGCGGCTTGAAACGAACGGCGCGCTTCCGCAAACTGCTCCTGTCGATAATCGCACATGCCGATTTGGTAAAGCGCCTCCGCCTTGATGGAGGCGTCGGCGGCAGATTGGAGGACATTTCGGTAAGCCTGCTTGGCGCGGTCAAAAGCGCGGGCGTTGAACAGCGCGTCGGCTTCTCGCAATGCCGCATCCACGGCCAGCGGTGATTTGGCGTCGCGCGCTTTGGCAAAAGCCTGCGAGGCTTCGGTAAATTTGCCGAGCGCCTGCGCCGAATAACCGAGACCGTAATAGGCTTCGGTCAATCGCGACGATTTCGGATAGCGGTTGATGAAACGCCGATAGTGCTCGTAGGCTTGGGCATATTTGCCGGTTTTATAGAGCGCCTCGGCTTTCCAGAACAGCGCCTGCTCCGCCGACGCGCTTTGGGGATAGCGGGTCAGAACGGCATCAAACTGCTCCTCGGACTTGACATAATTGCCGTCTTTGAAGCAAAGCCATCCCAATCTGTAGAGAGCGTGAGCACGGAGTTCGGGCTGCTCGACGTTCTCAAGGACGCGCTGAAAGGCCTCTTCGGCGGCTTTTTCATCGCCTTCGGCGAGGCGGGTTTCGCCGATCATCAAAAGGCCGCGACCGGCGGTCTCATCGCCGCGGTATCTTTCGGCCAGTCGGCTAAAGTCCTGCCGCGCCTCCGCATAGCGGTTAAGGCGAAAATGAACGACGCCGATTTGATAGAGGGCAGCCGCCGCTTTGCGCGTCTGCGGATAGCGCTCGGCAATTTGCCGCAGCAGCTCGACGGCGGTGCTCTCTTCTCCGCGCTGCAGGCGACACTGAGCGGCCTGGAAAAGAGCGGCGGCGATCAGCTCCGGTTCACGGCTCATGTCGGCTGCCCGCTGAAAGGCGGCTTCGGCCTGACGATATTCCCCTTGGCGATAAAGCACCCAACCGACGGCGTATTGGGCGTCATCGGCCAGCGGATGATCTGCGGGGACGGCACGATAAGCACTTGATGCACGCGCATACTGTCCGAGTTGATGATAACATTCGCCGAGGAAAAAGCGGGCTTCAACTGCGACAGGATCGTCGGGATAGAGCTGGAGTGCCCTCTCGAGCTGAGCGGCGGCTTCACGAGAATCACCCATGGCAAAGCGCGCCATGCCGATGCGGAAAGCCGCATGACGGGCCGGCACCCCGCGCGGCCGTGTATCGATGATCTTTTGATAAGCCGCCAATGCTTCATCCCAGCGTTTTTGTTCTTCATAAATAAAGCCTGCGGAAAACAGCGCATAATCAGCCAGGCGGCCGTTCGGGTCTTTTTGATAGACGCGGGCAAAATATTTGAGTGCGGTCATGGGATCGCCGTCGAGAAAGGCGGCCTCCGCATACCAATAGAGACCGTCGGCTGCAAGGGGACTGGAGGGAAACGTTTCGATAAAGTCGGCCAATACGCGCCGGCCTTCGTTCGGTTGCCCTGCCTTGACATAGGCCTCGCCGAGACGAAACATAGCCCGATCGCGGAGGGCTAACGCCGATTCTTCGCGAAGCAGAGTTGTAAATGTTTCGACGGCAGGCAGGTATTGGCCTCGCTGCAGGAGGCTCTCTCCGATAAGCAACATTGCCTCGGCTCGATGCGGGGCCGCGTTATTTATCCGCAGGTAATCGGAAAGCTGCTCTTCCGCCGGATAAAGAAGCTGATGATGAAAAAGAAGCTTGGCGTCGGCAAATGCTTGTTCGCTGCCTTCATACAGCGGCGCGCCGAATAACCGACCAAGCTGCAGTATCACCAATAAAAGGAGGCTGAGAAAAATTCGCGGCATCTTTACTTTCAACTTAAAGACGGCAATTAGACGCACTAGGGGGCTTTTCAGTTCCGTAGAACGAACAAAATAATATTACGATTTGTCGGGCAAAAATCCAAACGTTAAGTCGCTGAGAGGAATAAAACTCGCAAAAGCAATGTTAAATAGACCAAACTTGATTGGGTAAATATAACTATAAGGAGAAGACGCATGTCATACGAATGGCAAGTTGGAAAAAGACCGTATACGGATGAAGAAGCCAAGACGCTGTTGGCGCCGGTTATGAGTCCGGAGACCAGCGACTGGCATTACAATAAGCATCATAAAGGATATGTTGCGGCTCTGAACACGATCGAAAAGGCGTTGGAGAGCGCCGATCGTTCCAAGGCGAACGGCAATTACAGCGAAATCGGCGAACTGAAGCGCCGACTGACTTGGAATCATTCCGGTGCTCTGCTGCATGATGTTTACTGGGAGGTTTTGGGCGGAGACGGCGACCCCAAAAAGGGACCAGATGTGCTCAAAGCCATTGAAAACGAATGGGGATCGTTCGAAAAGTGGAAAGAGGATTTCAAGGCAACGGCGCTGTCCGCCAAACTGAGCGGATGGGGATTGTTGGTCTTTGACGCTCTATATTCCCGTCGCCTGTTGAATGTTCTGGTGGATGAGCATCAATACGGCGCGATTTGGGGCGGCGTGCCGCTGATCGCGTGCGACGTGTTCGAACATGCTTATTATCACAAGGACGGTCCGAACCGGGCTGCTTATATCGACCATTTCCTCGAGAATCTCCACTGGGGACGAATCAACGAACGCTATCTCAAGTTCGTGAAATAGAACAAGAGCGGGGTAATTCAGAAGAGCCTGTGCGGGGCAACCTGCGCAGGCTTTTTCTTTGCGGCAAAAGTCTTTGCAGACTGTAAATGCTGATAGACAAGTTTTAGA
>JAPDPN010000099.1:7508-11402 GCA_034506455.1 Candidatus Zhuqueibacterota bacterium
CCGATTTCCGACGTCATCCGAGAGTAAAGTTCATTTTGACTTGATCGCTTATCAATTGGCTTTGCTGCCGCAGGAAGAGATCACGGTTTCGTTCAAAGCGCGATCGCCTCTGGCGTCTTTTCGCATCCAGGTCGATTTTGACTTGAAAAGCCAAGGCGAAGAAAAAAGTTATATCGTCCGCGAAACCCTGCGGAACTACGGCAGAGTAATCGTTCGGCCTGCGGCACAATGGCGAGATTACACCGTCAAGGTTCGCGTTCCCAAATTTTCAGCTGATCGCTTTTCGATCGCGCCGATTCTCCGCCTCGAGCAGCCTGCGCCGAAGGCGGCAAAGCTGGAATTGCGGGATGTTCAATTGACGGTAAATGCAACGGCGGCGCGAAGAGAGATCTTGCGGCGAATCCGGAGCTATTTGGAAAGGCAGGAGGCTTTTGGGTGGGCCCTTCCGTTCGAACCCTCCTGGATGAGCAAAAACTTTGTTATGGGCTTTGTATTCCTTTGGGATCGAACCTTTTTCGACGGCGAGCGCGGCTTCTTTCGAGTGGACGAGTACTGTGAAACCATGCGGCGGGAATTCGGCGGCATCCAGTCGGTCATTTTGTGGCATAGTTATCCCAACCTCGGCATCGATGCGCGGAATCAATTCGATATGTTGGAAACGCTGCCGGGCGGCCTCACCGGCTTGGCGCAAGTGGTAAGCGACTTTCACCGCAACGGCGTGCGGGTATTTCTGACCTATAACCCTTGGGACCTCGATACCCGTCGGCCCAAAGATCACGATTTTGTCGAACTCGCCAAGGTCATCCATGCGAGCGGCGCCGACGGCATCTTTCTCGATACCTGGCGCAGCGCCAAAGGCTCGATCTCTGTTTTCGAGGTCGAACGCTCCATTCGCGAGGAGATAGAGCAATTGGGATTGCCGGTCGCCTTTTCTGCGGAAATATTGCCGGATCTCAAGGACTTGTTCGGACCCGACGCCCTAACCTGCTCCTGGGGACAAGAGATTCAGCCCTATCATTTTTCCGATTTATCCCTGATCAAATGGCTGATGCCGCAGCATAAACAGCATTTTATCAAACGCATGCAGAAGGATAAAAAGCGCATCTTGGCGCATGCCTGGTTGAACGGGCAGGGCGTTCAGGTATGGGAAAACATCTTTGGCACCATGAACCATTGGAACGCCAAGGATCGGAAAACGCTGCGCAGGATGAACGCCGTTTGGCAACACTTTGCTGAACTCTATGATCAGGACAACTGGAAACCTTTTCTGCCGACGCAAAACCGGACCGTGCTTGCAAGCCAATGGGGTCACGATCGATGCCTTATCACCCATTTCGCCGATACCTTGAACTCAGAGTCGTTTGTACGCTTCCCCGTCTCGGATCCGACGGCGTTGTATTTTGATTTGTGGAACGGCAGGCTGCTAAAGCCCTTTACTCAAAACGACAATTTGTATGTCGAAGTGCCGGTTTCCGATTTCGGCTGTCTCTTGCAGACGGATGCGGAGAACGCCGACCTGCGCCGTCTGTTGACGAACCTGCAAAAGGATACCGCTGCTCCACTGCCTGCACATGACGAATATGCGCAGGAATTATCGATCAAAACACCCGTATCCTATGACTACCGACTCAATCCAAATCCTTCTTTAAAAATCGATTTACTTGCCGTCAAGGGCGGTCTGCGCGAATTTACCTGCACGCACCTTTTGCGCGAGGGACAATGCTATCCTGATGCCGACGCGGTCGACAATCATGATTTGACGATCGAGAATCGGGACGGCGCTCAGTGGGTGGTTCACCGCCGTCGAGAGACGCTTGCCGATTTCGCCATTATGCCCAAAGTGGTCACCAATCGGCAGTTCGAACTGTTTCTCCAGGCGACAGGGTATCGGCCGCGTTTTTCGGAAAATTTTTTGTACCACTGGCGCGGCAGTTCGTGTCCTCCTGAACTTTACGATGAGCCGGTGGTTTACGTCGATCTTCAAGATGCGCGGGCTTTTGCCGAGTGGGCCGGTTTACAACTGCCGACAGAGTGGGAATGGCAATTGGCCGCGGAGACGCTTCAGGAAAAGTTTGTCATCAATCAGGTTTTCGAATGGAATGAAAGCGAGAGGTTCGACGGCTTTAATCGTTTTGTAACGCTGCGCGGCGGTTGCCGCGATTGGGTGATGAACAGCTCATGGTGGTATTTCCCGGGAGCGGTTTATGGAAAGCGCGCAGGGGGCGAGCAACCGTACGATGCGCATGTCAAATATTTTATCGCCTACCCCGGCATGGACCGCGCCGCGACGATCGGATTCCGCTGTGTGAAGCATTAAACGGACTGATCTTAACGGCTCTTTTGTCTCCGCCGTTTGAAAAACTGTTAGATTTTCAGCAAAAAAATTTGCATTTTTCTCAGCATCTCAATTTGGAAAGGAAACGTTTATGCCGCTGCAAATCAACGAGTTCGGTCGGGTTAACGGTCAATCTGTCCAACGCTTTACGCTCACAAATTCAAAAGGTACCCTCGTTCGGATCATTACCTATGGAGGCATCATTACGGAAGTATGCCTGCCGGATCGCCGCGGCGTTACGGCAAACGTCTGCCTCGGTTTTGATGATTTGGACGGCTATCTCAAAGGCCATCCTTATTTCGGCTGCATTACCGGCCGTTTTGCCAACCGCATCGCCAACGGCCGCTTTGTCCTCGACGGAATTGAATATCAGCTTTCGCTCAATCACGGGCGCCATCACCTGCACGGCGGATTTGAGGGTTTCGATAAGAAGCTCTGGCAGGCGGTTCCGTTCGAATCTGAAGACAGCTGCGGCGTGCGGCTGCGCTATTTCTCGCCGGCGGGCGAAGAGGGCTATCCTGGAAACCTCGAGGTCACCGTGGTTTACAGTCTCAATGAAGAAAACGAATTGACCATCAATTACAAGGCCGAGACCGATGCGCCGACGCCGGTCAATCTCACCAATCATGCCTATTGGAACCTGGCGGGGGCAGGTTCAGGAAAGATTTACGATCACATTTTACAGCTGGCCTGCAGCCGTTATCTCAAGACGGACGCCGATCTGATCCCGACCGGCGAGATCTGCGAGGTCCCCGCGGCGATGGATTTTCGCACGCCCAAGCCGGTGGGGCGGGACATCGAACAGGTGGGCGGCTACGATCATTGTTTTATTCTTGATGCTCCCAATGAAACCCAACCGGTATTGGCGGCACGGCTGATCGATCCCCAAAGCGGTCGCGGGTTCGAGCTTTTGACCACCAAACCGGCAGTGCAGCTTTACACCGGCAATTTTCTCGACTGCATCATCGGCAGCGGCGGCGTGTTCGGCAGACACGACGCGCTCTGTCTGGAAACCGAGTACTATCCCGACGCCGTCAATCATCCCAATTTCCCTTCGCCCATTCTTGCGCCCGGCGACGTCTATCACCATGTCACGGTTCATCGATTTTTCATAGAATAAGAATTGCCGCTGATAAGAGGGAGAGGATTATGAACAAGCACGAACATTATGTCATCGGCATCGATTACGGCACCGATTCGGTCCGCACGCTGATCGTTGATGCGGCGGACGGCGCCGAAATCGCCTCGGAAGTCTTTTACTATCCCCGTTGGAAAGAAGGCCGTTATTGCAATCCGGCTAAAAATCAATTCCGTCAGCATCCGTTGGACTATATCGAGGGCTTGGAAGCCTCGGTACGCGGCGCTTTAGCCAAAGCGCCCGCCGGTACGGCGGAAAAGATCCGCGGCATTTCCGTGGATACCACCGGCTCCACGCCCTGCGCGGTGGATCGACAGGGCACGCCTTTGGCGTTGACGCCCGGATTTGAAGAGAACCCCAACGCCATGTTCATCCTTTGGAAAGATCACACCGCCGTGGCCGAAGCCGAAGAGATCAACCG
>JAPDPN010000100.1:0-8406 GCA_034506455.1 Candidatus Zhuqueibacterota bacterium
ATGAAAAGGCGAAGTAAACACCCGGGCGCGGCCGGTTTTGAGCAGCACAGCCTTGCCGCGGCGGCCGCGCAGCAGCGTCTCGCAGCTCAACTCCATGCCGTACGCGCCGACGCCGTCATTGCGCGTAAATCCGACGACGTGAGCGCCGGCGCGGCCTTTAGGATAACTCCGCTGCAGTTCTTCGCGACAACCGACAAAGTCCAGGTCAGCCTGCTCGATTCTTTCCTTCACTTCGAGGGGGAGATTCCGAGCCACCTCTACCCACCCTTTGCTGCCGCGCAGCTTGGCGATGATCTCGTCGGCCGGCTGATGCGTAAGAGCCGCAAGGCGATGTGCGAAGCGAAAAACATCGCGGATCGAGTCGGCGTTGGCGACCACAGTAACGACCGGCAGATTGACCGCCAGCGGCACGCCGTTGCGGTCGAGAATCCTGCCGCGTTCCGCGGGCAGCTGCACGATGAGATGGTGTTGATTTTCCGCCAAAGACAGATAGCGGCCGCGCGCGATCAGCTGCACCCAGGCGAGCCGCAGGATGAGCAGCGCCAGAGCGGCGGTCATCACCTTGCGAAAAAAATAATATCGCTGATGCGGCATGGGGCTTTTTCTTTTCGCCGACATTACTTTTGTTTACCGCCTTTGTAAAGCGTAATCGTCTCTGCCGGGCGTAGTGTAATGCTCGGCGCCAGCATCCTGCGAATGTTTTCCGGATCCTTCATTTGCTCGATCTCAAATTCCAACAAATCGCAGCGGCGATTGATGCGATTAAGTTCACGACGCAACTCCTCATTGCGTCGGATCAAATGGGATACATTTACATTTTGCCATACGTTGACGAGGTTGTACACGGTAAAAACCGCCAACACCAGAGCGGCTTTTTTGGTAAAATTCAGTTTTTCACGCCGCCGGTAAGGCAGCGCAATGCGGGGACCGTACACTCTCATGCCTCGTTTCCGATCTTTTCGAATACACGTAATCTTGCCGAACGCGCGCCGGGATTTGCGGCGATTTCCGCCGGCGAGGGCTTGACTTGGCGATGGACGATCCTGATGCGCGGTTTTTTGCCGCAGACGCAGACCGGCAGATCGGCCGGACAGGTGCAGGGAGAGCTCTCGCGCAGCATGAAATCCTTGATCACCCGCGCCTCCAGCGAATGATAGTCGACGATCGCCATACGTCCGCCGATTTTGAGCAGAGCGAGCGCCTGAGGCAACATGGCCTCCAGCGCCCCCAACTCATCATTAAGGTAAATGCGCAGGCTTTGAAACACCCGCGCCAATGATTTGATGAGAAATTTTCCGCCCACCGCTTTTTTAACAGCCGCGGCCAGATCGGCGGTCATTTGCAGCGGCTTGCGCTGCCGCGCGCGCACGATTTCAGCGGCAATTCGGCGCGCCTGTCTTTCTTCGCCGTATTTGTAAATAATGTCCGCAAGCTCCTCCTCGCTGAGCCGAGCGACTAGATCGGCCGCCGTCAACGGATTGTCCCGCGACATCCGCATATCCAACGGCCCGTCGGCTGAAAACATAAACCCCCGCATCGGCGAACTGATCTGCAGCATGGAAACACCCAGGTCGCACATGATGCCGTCCAGGTCTTTAAAGCCGTAAGGACGTAGAAGCGTCTCGAGATCACGAAAATTGCCGCGGATGAAAACCACGCGCTCGGCGTAATCCGCCAGCCTTGCCTGCGCCCGTCGCAGCGCCTCCTCATCCTGATCGATCGCCGCCACTTTGGCCTGCGGCGACCGCTTTAGTAAAGCCAAGGTATAGCCGCCGTCGCCGCACGTCAGATCGCAAAAAAGCCTCCCCCGCTCCGGCGCCAAAGCAGCGACGACCTGCTCCACCAAGACCGAGGAGTGATATTCGGCAACCATCGGCTACCGCCCGACTTTGAGTTTTTGGCGCAGATCCTGAATGACCTTTTCTTTTTCGGCGCGTATTTCTTCGTACAGCTTGGGATTCCATATTTCCATCCGGTTGCGCACGCCGATGACCATGACCTCGCTAAGGTTGTCCAGCTGAGCAAACTCGATGAGATGCGGCGGCAGCGTAATGCGGCCCTGCTTGTCAAAAGCCGCTTCGAGCTTTCTGCCGACGAATTCCCGTTCGATGATGTCTCTTTCTTCCTGCGATAACTCTTGCGCGTTGAATATCTGCTGAAACTCTTCCCAGCTGTCGCGATAAAAACCGGTGATGCAGGGATCAAAGCCGCGCGTCAGGATGATCTCATTCTGCTGCTCTTTGGGAAAAGAGAGCCGAAAGCGAACAGGAATAGCGAGCCTGCCCTTGGGATCCAAGGTCACCGTATATCTGCCGCTTAATTCACTCATCAATCACCACAACACCGGAAAGAAATGGAATATTTCACCAATTATCACCACTATTCACCACGAATTAACATAAATAAAAATAAAAAAGCAACAAATATTTTTCGGTTGGGAGCAAAAAAGTGCTGTGGCGGGCATGTAAAGTATTGTATCAAAGCTTTACGTTTTGAATTTTACCGATGATTTGATATTTTTTTCACGCTTACGGTATGAATCCGACAGGCATGGAGCTTTGACGATCAAGAGATGATTTGATTCTGTCGAGCTGAAAAAGGGCGAAAAAATGACCACAAACTGAGGTCGATGCTCATAAAGGATTAAGCGCAGCAGCGGCAAGTTTCTATAGAGGAACCGGAGCATCGATCTTACTGAAGCCGAGAATTCAGCAATCATGAGAAAAAAAGATGTGAAGCCAGGAAAAAAATTTCTAGTTACGGCGTTTTTGATCGGCATTGCTGTGACGATCGTCCTCTCTGCCGAATGGGGGCCGCGCTGGACGCCTCGGGTTACGGAAATAAAGTCGGCGAATCCCCGATTCGGCATCGACTGGTCGCAGGAGATCATCTATTTTGTGCTGATCGATCGATTCTGTAACGGCGACTCGACCAACGACAGGGGCCGCAATCCGCACAGCAGCGTTCCATACCGGCCGGAAACGGGCAATTTGGAAGCGCTCAAAAGCTATCAAGGCGGCGATCTGGCGGGCGTGCTGCAAAAGCTTGACTATATTGCCGATCTCGGTTTCACCGCCCTGTGGCTTTCGCCGGTCTTCGACAATGAGGACCAGGACTTTCTCGGTTGGTGGCCGTACCACGGTTATTTCCCTATCGATTTTTTCAGCGTCGATGAGCATTTCGGCGACCTTGAGCTGCTGCGGCGGGTGGTGAAGGAAGCCCATCGACGCGGAATCAAAGTAATTTTGGACATGATCTATAATCATGCGGCGCCGTCACATCCATGGGTAATCAACCGCGAGTATTGGGAGGAACAAGGCTACCGCTTCTGGTTTCATCCCCGCAGCGGCGTCGACGCTTCGACGAGCATCAGCGATTGGCAAAATCAGGAGCAGCTGGAGAACTATGAGCTGAACGGTCTGCCTGATTGGGCGCAGGAGAATCCGCATGTCTATGAGTTTATGCTCGATTATTCCAAATTTTGGATTCTCCAAACCGACTGCGATGGGTATCGGCTGGACGCGGTCAAACATGTGCCGCGCGAATTCTGGCGCCGTCTGTGTCGCGACCTGCACGAATTTGCCGGTCCGGATTTTCTACTTTTGGGAGAGGTCTTTTCCGGTGATGTTGCTTATGTCGCTTCCTACCAGGATCTCGGCTTCAATGCGCTGTTCGACATTCCGATGTACTATACGGTGCAGCGGGTTTTTGCTCAAGGCGCGCCGATTTACCTGTTGAGCGATATGCTGATCCAACAGCAGTCGTTTCATAACATTCTCTTGTCGCGACTGCTCGACAATCACGATGTGGCGCGCTTTTCCTATGCAGCGCGGGAACATACGCAGCAGAAAATTCTTTTGGCGTTGAGCTTTCTTTGGTCGCTGAACGGTCCGCCTATGCTCTATTACGGTACTGAAGTTCCGTTGCCCGGCGCCCCGCCTCAGCACGAAACCACCGGCGAAGGCCAGGATTACCTCAACCGTTTTCCGATGCCGTGGGCAGACATTCACCCGCAGGCTTATTTGCCGGCGGGCATTCGACGACTTAATCGGGCTCGCCGAGGCTCGCCGGCGCTGCAGCGCGGCCGGATTTACGAGTTGTACAAGGACTATGGCTTTTACTGCTATTTAAAATACACCCGCAAAGACGCCCGACTGATCGTCCTCAATAACTCCGCCTTTGCCGAAGAGCGCCGCATCTTCCTGCCTTCCACTATTTTTGGGCGCAGAGCAGAGTTTTACGATGAGCTCAACGACCGAGTCATCAAGACAAAGGATTCCTTGACGATTCTCCTCAAACCTTACGGCGCGGCCTATCTGCGGCCGAGGCGGCCGATTCGCACCGCAGCGATCGACACCGCGCAGTCGTGGTGTTCCTTGACGCCGCGCCTGACGCGCGACTTTGAGCTCGTCCGCTTTCGACTGGCGGATCATCCTTCCATTAAAAGCGTCTTTATTGCAGGAGATTTTAACGCTTGGTCGCCGACGCATGATGCGTTGCGGCGCAGCGGCGAATGGTGGGAGATCGAGCTGCCGCTGCGGCCGGGAAGGTATCGGTACAAGTTTGTGGTGAACGGCAGCGAATGGCTGACCGATCCGTCGGCAATCGAATATGAGCTCGATCCGTACGGCGGCAGAAATTCCGTGCGAATCGTCGGGCAGCCTAAAGAAAGGAGCGACCAGCCATGAAACTCGAGGGCAGGACGGCCATCGTTACCGGAGCTACAGGCGGTTTGGGCAAGGCAGTGGTGCAGAGACTTTTGGCGGAAGGCGCGACGACGGCCGCCATTGGACGCAGAGCCGATTTTTCGTTGCCGATCCCGTCGGACGGCAAGCTGTTCTATTTTTCGGCAGATCTGACGGACGAAGCTGCGACCGAGAAGGTGTTCGAGCGAATTCACCGCGAGCTGCCGCCGACGGTATTGCTGGCCCATTTGGTCGGCGGATTTTACGGCGGCACTCCCGTTCAGGAAACGCCCTTGGCGGAGTGGCGCCGAATGATGGAGCTTAATGCCACGAGCGCTTTTCTCTGTTGTCGCGCTGCCTTGCGACGAATGGAGCCCGGCGGCGCCTTGATTGCCGTAGCTGCAGACAGTGCGCTGCGGCCGAAAGCAGGGATTGCCGCCTATGCGGCAGCCAAAACGGCGCTCATTGCGCTGATGCAGACGATTGCCGAAGAGGAAGCAGCGCGGAGGATTCGCGCCAACGTCATCGCGCCAAGCATCATCCTGACCGATGCCAACCGCCGCGATATGCCCGAGGCCGATGTGAGCCGCTGGACGACGCCCGAAGAAATTGCCGATGCGATCGTCTTTCTGGCAGGCAACGAAGCGGTCTCGGGCACTGTTTTGCGCCTGCCGCTCAAGGGTACAATGTAAAATTTCATTTGAATTAACGCTTTTTTGCGCTATTTTTACAATGTATGCACAAGTTTCCGTTCAACAAGCTCGTAATCGTCATTTTTGGAACGCTGCTGGTTCCAATCTTCTCGTATTCCATTTACCAGTTCGTCAAAAGCGACGACGATGAGCGGTTGATCAAGTCGATTTACGATCGGCAGCTGGAAAGTATTCTCTTTTCGGTCAATCAGTATTGTTGGGACATTTTCAGCAACTGGCGGTCTGAAATCACCGGATATGCCGTGGCGGATGCGGAAGCGCTGGTCAAACGGAGCTATCATCCTAAACTCGACAATCTTTTCCGCGACCAGCGGGCTTTGGTGGGCGCCTTTTTAAGAATTTCAGAAACGCATTTCATCATAGCCATGGAAGATTCTCTCAGCGACCTTTTGCCCAAAGACGCTGAATTGAAGCGCATCGTCAATTTATTCTTGGCCGAATCCGGTGAAACGTTGGACCGCTCGATAAAGTTAGCCAAAGAAGGATATTTCAAACCGATGGCCAGGCCATGGAACATCGGCGGCATCGATTATACGCTGTTGATCTTTCCGATTCTGCATCCTTCCTTCCATGGAGGAGTGCTCTTTGGCGGGCTGCTGATCGACAATGTGCAGTACATTCGCGAAATCGTGGCGCGGCGCTTTTCGGCGATGGCGGAGGAAGAGTTTGTCTTTGCCGTACAGAAAAAAGGCGAGCGCGGCTTTGTTTACCATTCGAATATGAACGAGCAGGAGAGCGCCTTCGAAGCGAGTGCTGCGCTGTGGATCCTTCCCGACCTTGAACTCAAGGTCAAGATGGCCGGGACTACACTGGCCGACTTGTCGCATCGGCGTTCGCAGCAGAATTTGATGTTTTTGGGGGCTGTGAACATTATTTTCCTCATCGGGTTAATCTATGTCGTGCACAACGTCAACAAAGAGATGGAAATTGCCAAGATCAAGAGCAACCTGGTTGCCAACGTATCGCATGAAATACGCACGCCGGTGGCGCTTATTCGGCTGTATGCCGAGACCTTGGAAATGGGACGGATAAAAAGCGAAGCCAAACGGCAAAAATATTACAAGACCATTCTTGCGGAAACGGTCAGACTGTCGCAGTTGATCAACAACATTCTCGATTTCTCCAAGATCGAGTCGAGGATGAAAGAGTACCATCTCGCCCCGGGAGATTTGGCCGAGGTGGTACGCCGCGTTCAGGAGATGTACGAGCACAATTTCGAGCAAAACGGCTTTCGGGTCGAGTGCAATATCGAGGAGAATTTGCCGGAAATCGAGATGGATGCCGACGCCGTCACCCAGGCTTTTGTCAACCTGCTGGATAATGCCATGAAATACAGCACGGACGACCGCTATATTGGAATTCAATTGAAACAAAGGAATGAACACATCGTGTTATCGGTTACAGATCACGGCATCGGCATACCTCAACACGAACTGAAAAAGATCTTTCAGAAATTCTATCGGGTGGGAGACAGCCTCGTACACAACACCAAAGGCAGCGGCTTGGGGTTGGCCTTAGTTGAACACATCATGACCGTGCATCGCGGTCGTGTCGAAGTTGAAAGTACAGTTGGTCGAGGAAGTACATTTTCATTAATCTTTCCCAAAATACAAGGAGCGTGAGTTATGGATAAAATTTTGATCATTGAGGACGAACAGGGTTTGGCAGAGGGTCTCAAGGACAATTTCGAAGCGGAAGGGTACGCCGTCTCATTGGCCTTCGACGGCGAAGAGGGACTGCAAAAGGCGACGACCGAGCTGCCGGACGTCATCATTCTCGACATCATGCTGCCGAAAAAGTCGGGATTCGACGTCTGTAAGGAGCTGCGCAAGCAGGGGTTCCACATCCCCATCATTATGCTGACGGCGCGCACGCAGGAAGTTGACCGCGTTCTGGGTTTGGAGCTGGGCGCCGACGACTATGTTCCGAAGCCGTTTTCCACGCGCGAACTGTTGGCAAGGGTAAAGGCCATTCTGCGGCGAACAAAGAACAGTAAGGAAAAGAGCGAAGCCGTTGTCGACCTGGGCAAGATCAAGGTGGATTTCGAGCATTACACCGCCTTTGACAGCGAGAACAGGCCGGTAGACATGACCTATAAAGAGTTCGAAATCCTCAAGTATTTTATCCAGAACAAAGGGCGGACCATCAGTCGCGACGAGCTGCTGGACAAAGTGTGGGGTTACGAAATCTATCCGACTTCACGAACGGTCGACAACCACATCGTCAAGCTGCGGAAAAAGATTGAAGAGAATCCGGAAAATCCCAAACATATTTTGACGGTTTACGGCATCGGCTATAAGTACATCGATTGACGGTGCGCTCATCGACAAGAAATGTTTTACACAAATTAACGTCGATATGACACTAAAAACGGCAATTTAGCTATATTTGAACCGTGGCGCTGGGAGTCAGTAACGAGGAGTTCGGTTGATGCCGCGGTTCTTGCGTTGTAGAGTTTTTTTTCTCATTCTATTTGCGGCTTTACCGAGCCGCGCCAAGACAATAGAGCTGACCCTGGACAGCGCGGTCGAGATCGCGATGAACAACAGCTACCGTATCCGGCAGCTCAAGTTGGGCATCGAGCGGTCTCGACAGTGGCTGAGAGCCGAACGGGCGGGACTGAAATCCAAGGTCTATCTTGACATCAAAGCGCCGCAGTTCAGCGCCGTTTCCGATTACAAATGGGATTCGGTGCAGGGGCGCGACATTATCGTTCGGCAAAACACACAGATGTGGTGGATGAACCTGGCGATCAGTCAGCCGGTCATCCTTTTCGGTTATCCCACCAACGGATATCTTTCCATCAACAGCCGCATCTATCGCTACGACCAACTGGATGACGGCATTTGGGACACCAATTTCTACAATCGCTACTTTCTCAAATTCGAACAGCCCTTTTTTCAGCCCAACAAACTCAAAAACGATCTGGAGCGCGCGGAACTCCGGTTGGAGGAGAGCGAGCTCCGCTTTTTGGAAGACCAGGTCGACCTGATGCAGGACATAGCCGA
>JAPDPN010000100.1:8506-11083 GCA_034506455.1 Candidatus Zhuqueibacterota bacterium
CAGAATGTGCAGGAATATCAACAGCGGGCCTCGAGCATGGCTGAGAATTTGACCATGGCCCAGGAAATGACCGAGTACAACCTCGCACAATATGCAGAGGGCCGTATTTCGTTGCAGGATTTGCTTCAGGTGTTGAACCGCCAGAGAGAAACCGAGACCAATTATCTGGAAGCTGTTTTAGGCCTCAAAAAATCGCTCCTGACGTTGATGTTCAACACTTATTACGACTTTGAGCATCGTATTCGACTTTTGGACAAATATCGCTCATAGGGGATCGGTATGGCCGAGACCATTTTCTCCTTTTCCAGGGAGTATTTTAGCGGCCGAAAGACGCTGTCGTTGATGATGCTCTTTTTCGTCGGCGGCCTTTTAAGCGGCGATCTCGCCCGACAGATCGATCTGCAGGGGGAATGGCGATTCGAAATAGGTGATAATTTGGACTTTGCCCTCCCCTCCTTCAATGACGCCAAGTGGACGCGCGTCCAGGTGCCGGACGCGTGGGAAAATCAAGGCTTTCCGGGTTACGACGGTTACGGCTGGTATCGAATTACCTTTGTCATGCCGGGTTACCTGCGCAATAAAATGCTTTTCTTCAAGCTCGGTCAGATCGACGATGTCGATCGGGTCTATTTTAACGGACACCTGATCGGAGGTCGGGGCGACTTTCCGCCGCGTTACAACACCGCCTTTAACGTCAACCGCGTGTATCAAATCCCCGGCACCTTGGTGCAGTTCGATCGCAGAAATACGCTTGCCGTACGAGTCTTTGATCTGCACGGCAGCGGCGGCATTGTGCACGGCGAGGTAGGTATTTATACGAACGACGAATTTCTGCCGCTGTTCATTGATCTAAGCGGTCCCTGGCGATTCAAGGCGGGCGACGATACTCAATTTGCTCTGAAAGACTTTAACGATACGGTTTGGCGCACCATCATTGTCCCCTCTTTTTGGGATCAACAGGGATTTTCTCAGGTCGGTTCCTATGCCTGGTATCGCAAGTCCTTTTATATGGACAATTACGGCAGTAACGAAAAAATGATTTTAGTTCTGGGCAAGATCAAAGAGATGGATCAGGTTTTTTTCAACGGAAGACAGATCGGCGAAACCGGCATGTTTCAGAGCGACTACAGCAACGGTTCGGTCAAATATCGGGATCAGGAACGCGCCTATTTTATTCCACCGGATCTCATTCAGAAGCATGGGATGAACACCATTGCCGTCCGTGTTTACGATGCCGAAGGCTGCGGCGGCATCTATGGCGGCTTTGTCGGCATCTGTACGCGCGAGGAATTTTTGCGCTACACAAAACGGAAAAAATGACCCCGCACCCCGTCCGCGCATTCTTGTTCGGCTGCCCGCTTTGCGAATAAGAGGGCTAAAGCTTCTGTTAATAATTGCGGAAAAGGCCTCTAAAAGAATGGGGAAGCACAATGGGTGAGCTGAACAAAAAACCTTACCTCGACGAGCTTCCTTCTCGCCAACAAACCAAAATTTTATACGATCGCTGCCGACCGCAGTACGAGGCGGCCGCCGCCAAGATCAGCCGCAAAATTCGCAGGCTGCTGCACCGCCGAAGGTTGAACGTCCTAATTCGCCTGCGCGTGAAAACCTTTGACAGCTTTTTCGGCAAAATTATACGCCTTTATAATGAAGGCCGCCGCGAAGGCTTGGTCATCAGCGACCTCATCGGCATCCGCATCATCTGTCCCTTTCTCGGCGACATCGAAACCGTAAAAAATCTGCTGCAGCAGCACTTTATTGTTCTGGAAATAGAACAAAAAGGCGCCGCACACTCGTTTAGAGAATTCGGCTACGAGTCGCTTCATTTACTCCTCAAGCTTCCCGACGGATGGATTACCGAGTCGATCCCTTATGCTCAGGACACCTGCGAGGTACAGATTCGCACCAAACTTCAGGACGCCTGGGCGGAAGTAGAGCATGAGCTGATTTACAAGGCCGATTATTCGCTGCTGAACGAGCCGATCAAACGCAAATTGGCGATGCTCAACGCCGGCCTGTCCCTTGCCGACACGATCTTTCAGGAGATACGCGACTATCAACGTGTACGGCAGACGAAAGAGGAAAAACGTCGGGCCGCCATCCTTTCGGCCATGGAGGCTATGCACAAGGCAAACCCCTTTCGCGAAGAGAACAATACAAACGGCAACTCCTCCGCCCCTGTCTTTATGCCGGTTAATTCGCTCGATCGGCTTTTGTTTCAGGCGTTGGACGCTCACGCGCGGCAAGATTACCATCGCGCCTTCAACCTTTATTCGCAGATCATCGAAAAATGTCAGGATCGAAAAATCTGCAGCGTGATCTACAACCATCGCGGCGCTATCCATCTGGCGCAGCAACAGTACGGACAAGCGATCAACGATTTCACCCACGCCATTCAATTCAACCCTCAAAACTTCCGCGCCTACAACAACCGCGGCCTCTGCTACCGCATGCTGAAAAAGTACGACCGCGCCCTTGAAGACTTTGAATCCTCTTTAGAGATCGAGGCGCTGCAGACCGATGCCTTTTTGGGGCGATCGCAGGTCTTTTTCGACCTGGGCGATTTTTGCAAAGCGG
>JAPDPN010000101.1:0-11030 GCA_034506455.1 Candidatus Zhuqueibacterota bacterium
TTTTTTTGCATTTTAATTGATTTGGCGATATTTTATTTCTGCACGAAGCAAGATTGAAACCCGCTTATGTTTTGGCCTGATTTGTAAAGGCTGCTCCATGGTCATGCTCATTTCAAAATTACATCCAAAAACCTTATATTAAACATAGGCAGCAAATTTTAAACGGCATACTCTAGCCGCCTTTGTTAGAGAGAATACGATTCATTATACAAATCGAAGGCAGGCCAATCGAAATAAATGTTGCAAGCGTCACTGTTATATCGGGCGCCGCATATTGAGAGGAAAGTCTATGGCGACAAATACTGTTTGCCCCTATGTTGTTCGACATCAATCCTGGCTCATAAAAAATGTATTGAGCAATTATTTTAAAGCCATAGAGGTTTTTTCATCCTTGTATCAAGAGATTGCGGAAGGGCGTCAGATCACTTTTGCACAATTGAAAAAACTAAGTGACTTGTTGTATCGTGTTAAAGAAGATTTGCATCTAATCTACAAAAGGATTTCAGACCCCCAAAAGAGGGAATATGAAAAAGCGCTGAAATGCCTTCCGAACGAGACCGAGCAGGCCTTTATTAATCATGTTGGCTTGATGTTTCACAAAGTGATGGTCGCGCGTGAATTACAGTACATGATTGAATATTATGGGGCTGATCAAGACGAAAATATAAAGGAACTCGAAAAGTCTTTACGAGAATACTTTGAACGAATCCATAATCTCATTGCAAAAGGATCCAGCCTGCTGGCTGACTTTATTGCATTATTCAGTCAGGATGTCGTTGTTTGCTCTTTTTTATACGAAAGCTTTAAAAACGTGCAATCCGCCCCGCTGCAACAAATGACAAATCAAATGAACGGGTACTTGGGCGAGAATTGGTTCAAGATCGCCGAATATTATGCCGAAAGCGGCTGGTACCCTAAAGCGAAAGCCGTGCTTGATGAGCTGCTTTCCTCCCATCCCGATCATGAAAAGGGAAAAGCTTTAATGGCCGCCGTAAGCAAATTTCAGGAAGAATCTGTTGATTTGTAATCAAAAAAGCGATACTTTTAATAAACCATAAAGAGGAGGAAAAGTATGGCTTTCAAGGAAGATATGCGGGCCGGAGTTTCCATTTTAGAGTTAAAAGGCAAGCTGATGGGAGCGCCGGAGACGACGGAAATCCACCAAAGAGTTAAAGACTTGGTTGCTAACGGCGTAAAAAAGGTGGTCATCGATTTGGGGGGTGTAACTTGGATGAACAGCTCCGGCATCGGCATGCTGATGAGCGCGCTTTCGACCGTGCGCAATGCCGGCGGTGAATTAAAGGTTGCCCGCGCAACTGAAAAAGTCAAAAGCCTTTTTATGATTACAAAAATCATTACCACCTTTGAGCACTATGATTCGGTCGAAGAGGCGATAGCATCTTTCAATCAATAGTTTTTCAAAGTAAAAAGCAAGCAACCGGTAATATGGGGCAGTGATGCCCCATATTTTTTCGGCGACGTGAGGGAAAACGCTAGCCGTTTACGGTCTTTTCATAGGTGGGTACGTTATGAAATCAAAGACTTTGTTCTGCTGCATCATTTTTACGGCGGGGTTCGGATTGTACACAGCCCAGGCAGCCGTCAATAAGCCAATGGAAATTGTAACCGTTTACGGCTCGGAATGCGGCGGTTTTCTGTCCAAGACGATCGATGGGGTGCGCGTATTCGTTTACGATCAAGCCACTTCTTCCTGGTCGCCGATTCCTTTTCAGGTCGATGAGTTTAGAGAAAAAGAGGGGACGCCTCAAGCCAAAGAGATAGATTGGTGGGGGGATGGTAAATTGAGCGCCTTGGACGAGATCGTGTTCATGGCGAAGGACTTGAAGGACAAGGCTCCCGATTTGACCGCATGGCCCAACGACGAAACGTCCAAACTCTTTCCCCGATACGAAATCATTTGTACCGATCTTCAAACCGGCGAATCGGGTTACGCCTATATCTTTTACTCCCCTACCCTGCCGAAAAGTGATGTCTCATACATAACATACAAAAACGATCGTGTTTACGGTTTGACTTACGGCATAGCCCACCATTCCGAAGTCGCCTCAGGATTTCCCGATTCTCTGGCCATCGTCGGCAACAACGTCGATATTTTGGAGAATTGGCGCGTCCGCGGCGTCATAAAAAAGTTGTCTGTTCAAGTAACCTACCAGGGGAACAATGTAACCGCGACAGGCAGCAACATCCATTTTTGGGAAAAAATGAAGGATTACAATATTACTTTAACCTATAGTTTACTCAATATTTCCATAAAAACCACGGCGTTCCATGATGAAAGAAGGCTGCTGGTAAAGCCAGGCCCCATTCGCATTCTTCGTCGACATGTCATGGGCATTCGGTTTTACAATAATTTGGCAAACCTCAACGACACATCGCGCGTGCCGATAACGACTCTTTATTACCCGCACTATTCCGAATTCGAGCCGGCTTTCTCGTTAAACCTGTCCGGCGACGCCATCAAAACCTTGGAAACCGAATATCTTTCTTTCAGCGAAGCGTTCAATACCAGCGCCATGAACATTTTCTTTTTCGGCAATAATTTTGTCAGTGACGCCGGGGCCTCCGACACTCTGGTCAATGGTTCGCCGGTGAACGTCATCTACAAAAAGCTGCTCGGCACTGCCGACTGGCCGGGCAACCACTGGTACGGCTTTTCCGGCAGGGCGGCGACAACTTTTCGCAACGCTTCGATCATCACTTTTACCACTCTGCGCGGTACGCGGATTGCACCCAACCGCTCGCCGGCCCTTTACTATTTTGATCTCAAAAACAGTTTTCCCGACAACAGCGTTCCGGTTTACGGCGATGCAGGCTTGCAAATCTATGATTGGAAAAAAACCGCAGCCGAGCCGGTTTTCACCATCGACATGCGTTTCCGCAGTTACTACCTGACGCAAAACATGACGCGCGCGGAAATGCAGGCCTTTTACAACAAATACATCCAGCCGATGAGGGTCAGCAGCCTCGGCCAAAATTACGTTGCGCCGGTCGACAACATTCCGCCCGGCCGCATCGTCGATCTGCGGGTCATCGACCGCAGCGAAACCACCGTGAAGTTGGCGTGGACAGCTCCGGGAGACAACGGCTATTCCGGCGGTCCCGCCTGGTACTATGTCATCCGTTACAGCACCATGCCGCCGAACGATCCGCCCGGAGGCACCGATTGGGAGTGGTGGTCAAACGCAAATACGCTGCAGGCACCGCCGCCGCCCGGTATTCCGGGAACCACGCAAACGTGCATCATCACCGGACTTGCTCCGGGAACAACCTATTATTTCCGCATCAATGTCGTGGATCTGGCTAACAATACCTCGGGCTTGTCTAATGTGGCCGTCGAAAGCACGACCCCTGTGGAGCTGGCTGCATTTACCGCCGAGCTTTTGCCTTCTCGGCAGGTTGCACTCAAATGGCGGACCGAAAGCGAAACGAACAACCTCGGCTTTGCCGTGGAACGACGGGTGAACGATGAGACCGAATGGCGGCAGATCGGCTTTGTTGCCGGTGCCGGAACGACCGCAGAAGCTCAGGAATACAGTTTCGTCGATGCGCCGCCGATAGGCTCCCTGCAGTATCGCCTTAAACAGATCGACACGAACGGCGCCTATGAGTACAGTAATATAGTCGGCGTCGTGCTGTCTGCGCCGCGCGCTTTTGCGTTGCTGCAGAACTATCCGAATCCCTTCAATCCGACGACTACGATTGCTTATGAAGTTCCCGCAGGCGTGACGGGAAGGCTCACTCTCCAGGTGTATGACCTTTTAGGCCGCAAGATCCGCACACTGGAGGACAAAGAGATGCAGGCCGGCTATTTCAGCGTTGCGTGGGATGGGCTCGACGACCAGGGGCGTCCAGCGCCGACCGGTGTCTATCTGTACCAGCTCTGCGCCGGCGACTATCAGGCGACGCGCAAAATGATCAAAGTACAGTAAAATGCGGGCCAAGAACGCAGAATTTAGCGATCAAGAGCGGCGATTCGTCACCGAGATCGAAGTGCGGGTGACCGATTTGAACTACGGCGGCCATTTGGCCAACGATCGCGTGCTGTCCTTCTTTCATGAAGCGCGCGTGCGGTTTCTCTCTTCACTCGGCCTGTCGGAGAGGGATATCGGCGAGGGCATCTCGCTCACGCAAACCGAGGCGTTTGTTCAATACAAAAGCGAGGCGTTTTTGGGTGAAAGGCTTGCCTGCGCCGTATGGCCGCAGGAAATCGGACGCGTGCGGTTCCGCCTTGCCTATGAGCTGACCGAGTTAAATTCGAAGCGCCTCGTCGCTTTCGGAACCACCGAACTCGCAGGCTTTGATTATGCGTCCCGCCGCGTCTGCAGGCTGCCGGATTTGTTCAAAAAAGCTCTGGCCAATCTCTAATAGGATTTTTTGCATTAAATGATCGTTTAATTGATTTAATCCATTTTGCAAGCGTTTTGCCGTCTTTAAAGACTCTCTTCTGACACAGACTAGATAATGAAAACCGCCTGCCTCCTGCTTGCTGTAGTGCTTTCGGCCGCCGCATGCAAAGCCGAGTCGCCGTACCGTCCTCTCTCCTGGTCCGACGGCTCGATCCTGGCCGGCGCCGCCGTGATTGGAGGGATAGCCTCCGTCCTCGATCGGCGCATCGAGCCTTTTACCCCGACGGAAATTGCAAGCTTGTCAAAAGAATCCGTCAATATGTTCGATCGACCGGCAACCGCCTTCTTTTCCGAAACCAGCCAAAAGCTCAGCGATTGGGGACTATGCACCGCATTGGCACTGCCCGTCTTTCTCGCTTTTGACAACAAATCGGTCCGCGACGGTAGTAAATTTGCGGCGATGTATGCACAGACTTTGTTCACGGTCGGTGCGATCACGGAACTCACCAAAGTGACGGTCAAGAGGGTTCGTCCATATGCCTATGCCGCGGATCCGACTCGAGCCGAACAGCTGCCGCGAGATGCGCGGAAATCTTTTTTCTCGGGCCACACCTCTGCTGCTTTCGCCGCAGCCGTCTTTGCCGCCAAAGTGTTCGAGGACTATAATCCCGACTCGGGGCTGAAGCCGATCGTTTGGGGCGGAACACTGACGCTTGCCTCCGCCGTGGGCGTCTGGCGGGTAACCGCCGGCAAACACTTTCCCAGTGACGTGCTCGTCGCCGCCGTCGTCGGCAGCGCCGTCGGGTATGCGATTCCTTCCATCCACAAGAAATCGGCTCCGCCGGTCGCGATCGGCTCTTCCCCCCAGCTCATCACTTTCTACGTTTCTTTCTAAATTGAACAAAGGGTTTGAAATATCGGTGAAAATCGCTAAACTTGGCCGGTTTTTCGCAAAACTTTACTGTTTCGGAGAGGCTATGAAAGTTTGGATTCTGTTGCCGGTCGCGTTGGTGTTTAGTTTCGGCTGCAGCAAGAGCGGCAAAGAGCCCAAGGCGCCGACTGAAGAGCCCTGGCCGTTTGCTCCGCCCTCGGCGCAGCCGCTCGACGCGTTCGTCATGAACACCAAAATCGGCCGCGGCCTTAATATGGGCAACGCGCTGGAGGCCAACTATGAAGGCGAATGGGGGATGGTCATTCAGGATGAGTATTTCCGCATTATAGCCGAAGCGGGATTTACTTCGGTTCGTCTGCCGGTCACCTGGTCGGCGCATTCGACTCCGGCTCCGCCGTTTCTCATCGACGAAGCCTTTTTTAAGCGCGTCGACCATGTGGTTCAGGAAGCGTTGAAAAACGGCTTGGTGGTGATCCTCAACAATCACCATTTCGACGCGCTGAACGAAAATCCTGTCGGCAACCAACCGTGGCTGGAGGCGCTATGGCGGCAGATCGCAGACCGCTATAAGAATTATCCCGATGAGGTCTTTTTCGAAATTTTGAATGAGCCGCACGGCGCTTTTAACAGCGATCCGCAAATTTGGAACAAAATGGCCGCCGATGTGCTCAGAATCATCCGCGCGACGAATCCATACCGCATGGTGGTCATCGGGCCGGTGCAGTGGAACAGCATCCGTATGCTGCGCACTTTGGAACTGCCCGAGGATGACCGAGGACTCATCGCCACTTTTCATTTCTATGACCCGTTTCAGTTTACTCATCAGGGAGCAGAATGGGCGGGCAGCGAGGCCATGAATTGGCTGGGGACGAAATGGATGGGAAGCGCGGCGGAACGCAAAGCCATCAGCGATCTGTTCGAAGCGGCGGCCGCTTGGGGCCGGGAAAAGAACCGACCGCTCTATATGGGTGAATTCGGTGCTTATTACAAGGCGGATGACAATTCGCGCTATCGTTGGACCGATTTCGTGGCGCGTACAGCCGAGCGGTTGGGCATTTCGTGGACTTATTGGGAGTTCGGCGCGGGATTCGGAGCATACGATCGCGACAAAAAGGCATGGCGTCCTCTGCTGCTCAAGGCACTCATACCTTCTTGAAACAATGACGTTTTCATCTAGGCACTCGATACACAAAACTATGGAGAACCAGATTATGGAGAACGACCTGACGCGTCGGGAATTCATCGGCAGAATGGCGGCGTTGAGCGCTGCGGCGACAGTCGGCCTTAAAGCCGGAGATGCCGTCGATCTGCCCATCGGCATCCAACTCTACAGCGTGCGCACCGTGTTGGGCAAAGATTTTAAGGAAGGATTGAAAAAGGTGGCCGAGATCGGCTATCGGCATTTTGAGTTCGCCGGTTACGGCAATTTGAGCGCCGCAGAGCTGACGGAGGTCCTGAAGCCCTTAGGCGTGACGGTCTGCGGCACGCACGAGGGTTATGAGGGTCTGCACAAGAATACGGACGCTGTGCTGGAGTTCAATCAGGCGATCGGCAACCGTTTTGTCGTTGTGCCGATGATGCCCGGAATGGGCCGCAGCGGCGGCGTCGAGGAGGTGAAGAAATTCGCGCAATCTCTTTCGACCATCGGCGAAAAAGCGAAGCAGCGCGGCCTTCAGCTCTGCTATCACAACCATTCCTTCGAGTTTGAAAAGATCGACGGCGAGCGGACGATTTGGGAGATTCTCTTCAGCACCGCAGATCCCAAACTCGTCAAGGCGGAACTGGACGTGGCGTGGGCCTTCAATGCGGGCGTCGATCCCGTCGAGTTGATGGACCGGTATGCAGACCGCATCGTTCTGCTGCATATGAAGGACTTGGACGAGCAAAAGCGCCTGGCGCCGGTCGGCGAGGGCATCATTCCGATGGACAAAGTCATCAAGAAGGCGCATGAGATCGGCGTCAAGTGGTTCATCGTCGAACAGGACCAGCCGCGCGCGGGAAAAGATATTTTGGACGAAATTGCCGTCAGCTACCGCAATCTCGTCAAGCTGCTGAGTTGAAACTGGCCGGTTCCGCTTGAACGCAGGCGGAACCGCCGCCTTTCTCATTGCATCGTTAAATATTTTTTCTTAAGATTTTGTCGCCTGGTCATCGAAAGCCGGTCGCGACTTTTCACACTCCCAGGGGAAGACCAGCCGATTCGATCATTCTTGTCAAGAAAGGAGACGTTATGCCTGCAGCTGCAAACGAATCAGTCGGGCAACTGATTCCGTTGGCGCATTTGGCGGCAACGTTGGGAATTCTGCTGGCGTTTTCGTTTTTCATCGAACGTCTGTTGGCATTGTTGGCGGTGTTGATGGATAAATTCGAGATCCTGCGCCGCCTCATGTCTCCCAAGGACCCGAAGGACTTGGCGGATCGCTTGGCGCTGCTGCGTCGGGCGGATGAGGAGAGTGCCCTGCTTCGCGCTTCGGTTCGCCTGGCCGACGGAGGCGCGGAAATTCCCTTCCATCCTGACGTGCCGGTGCGCAGCGAGCCGATTCTGCGCTTGCAGCCGCCGACGCCGCCGGATCCCCTCAAAGTGCGCAAAGAGTTCTGGTGCCATCTCTTCGGCATATTCATCGGGCTGGTGGGATGCTATTACTGGCGACTTTCCTTTCTGCGTCTCATCCGCATCGAGGTGATGGGCGCAGATTTGGCGCCGCGCTTTTGGGAGTATCTGTTTTTAGGCGTGCTGATCGGTTCCGGCAGCAAGCCGATCCACTTTCTCATGAAATACCTGCTGACGCGCCGTATAGCCGCGCTTAAGGCATTACCGGAGGCGCGAAGCGAATCAGCGCCGCAGGCGGTCAGCGAGACTCGGCTCGAACATCCGATCACCCGTCTTTCCCTACCGCCGTCCATCGAAGAGATCGTCGGGTTTACCTACGACGGCGGCGATCGTCCGGAGCGGCTCGAACATACGCACCTGCGCGAGCAGCCGCCGGACACCATCATCTATCATCACACCTGCCTGCATGCACAGGCTTCTTTTGATGATTTGGTACGCGTGTTTGATGAAAAAGGCTGGCTGACCGGCTACCATTGCGTGGTTTTTCGCGACGGCACGATTCGCGTATTGTGCCGATGGGATCGAATCGGCAATCATGCTTTCGGCTATAACCAGCGTTCGCTCGGTCTGGCTTTTCAAGGCAATTTCGAAATCGACCCGACCTTGCCGTTCTCCAATTTTGACGGCAATTACGGCCCGACTGCACCTTCGGAACCGCAGCTGGAAGCAGGAGCCAGAATCATTGCGCTATGGTGCCTACTTTACAAAATTCCTTTGGACTTTAAAGTCATTCTGCCGCACCGATCAGTTTCGGAGAAAACCTGTCCGGGAAGCAATTTCCCCATTTCGCGCTTTGAGAAACGGATTACGACTTATTATGAAGAATGGGAGGACGACAAAACCTTTCAAAAAGCGCTGAAACGGTTCAAACAACTGCCGATGGTCACAGCCTGAGGAGGAAAAGAACATGGAGGATAGCTATTTTATCACGCGTATCACCGCCGTCTTTTTTTCCTATCTGGTTGCGGCGCTCTTTATCGAGCGGCTGGTTGAAGCCTTGTTGGCCGTGCTCAAGTACCTGGAGTTACGTCTCAGTCGACCCGATTGGCTTCGTCTGGCCGAGCTGCTGCGACGACGGCTGCAGCGCTTTTATCACCTCGAGTCGCTCGAAAAAGGCGGCGGCGCTGTACTGGACGCCATTTTGTGGCAGTTCGTCACCGTGACCGAGGGCGAAAATCGTGTTCTTTCCGCCGATCTGGTGCGGCTGTATTACTATCGCCTGATCTCCTATGTGCTGACCATTGCCGCAGCAGCGGGAATGACCCTGCTGGTTCATTACGATTTGGTCGACATTCTCGTCCAGGCTTATCCGGAGATGCTCAAACTATTCGATCCTCGCCCCTATCCGGCGATCAATCTTTTACTGAGCATTCTGGCCCTGTCGTTGGGCGTGCAGCCGCTGCATCAAATGATCAGCCGTATCGAAAAACGTTTGCAAAAGAAACGGCAGACAGGAGACCTATCATGAGCACGATAAAAAATTTGTTTTTCGACACAACAGGCCTGCTTTTCATCGGCGCTTTTCTTGTTCTGGTGATCCTTTTTCTGCTCGACTTTAAAGTCACGAGCCGGCAGTCCTGGACTGCACTGCTTGCCTTTGCCGTGTTGGCGGGATTCGTGGCCGTGCAATCGTGGCGACGAAAACAGCTTTTGCGGATGTTGGAAGAGCGGGAAAAGGCCCTACAGGAGTTGGAAAAAAAGTACGAACAGCTCAAAGAGGAGGCCAAAATCAGCGAGGCAGCCTATCTTGCCGCTAAAGAAGAGCTGCGTGCGGCAAAACTGGCGGCCGCGAAAGCTATTCTCAAGGCGGACGGGGAACTGGATGCCGAGCTGGCTGCCATAGAAGAAGAGTATGCAAATTTGTCGATCGAAGATACGATCGCCCGCATCAAAGCGGCGCTGGGAGGCGGACGATGAAACGACTGATGCTGATTTTGCTGACCGCGGCCGTCGGCGCGGCAGCGCAAACCATAACGCTCCGTCGCGGCGCGGAAACGATTCCTATGACTCAAGTTGACGAAAGAATTTGGGCCGCCGAGATGGACGGCAGAACGTTTCTGCTGCTGGAACGAAGCCTTGTCGATTCGTTGACGAAGAAAATCGCGCGCCAGGAAGCGGTGATTCGTCGACACGAAGCCGTATTGGCGGCGCAGGATTCTTTGCTCTCCCGCTATCAAAATTACGAAACCGCGGCAGATGCGCACATTGCCAAACAACAGGAGTTGCTGGCGGCAGCCGACAGCCTTCAGCGCGGCTATCGCTCGCTTTATTTTGATGCGAAAAAATTACTCGGCTATGCTTCATTCTCGGCGACGACCGGACTCGGCTGGATCAACACGGAGGGCAGCGGTCAGGCAGCCGCTCTTGTCGGCCTCAATTGGCGGCGCAATGCCGTCAATGCCCTGGTCGGCCGAAAATGCTTCGCCATTGCGATCGGTATTCACTGGCCTATTTTTTAAAAATTCTGTTCTTTGCGGGTCTTCCTTCCTTCATTATTATAGCAGCAAGATTCAGGTTGAAGTTTAATCTCTGCCTCTCTATTTTCTCAAAAAATGGAGAGGGAGATGAAAACAATTTTTGCCGCCCTGGTTTCATTCTTGGCCGCCTTTCAGGTTCATGGTACAGAACCTTATCAAGGAAAAGTCCGCGATTTCGTAGGCATCAACTCGAACGTCGGTGCTTATGACAATCGCATTGTGGGAAAGCTTGCCCAAGTCGCCGAGTGGATGCGCGAGTATCATCGTTGGGAGCATTACGAGCAGACGCGCAATCTTTACGGCTGGGACGACAAGACGCCCGCCCACAACAACAGCGCCTGGCCGTTTCATACGCGCTTTGTGGAAGAATGCGCTCGGTACGGCATTCACCTGGTTTTGTGTGCCGAGGGGTCTACAGCTTGGGCCGGAACGGGCGGGCGAGCCGACGCGCCGCCGTACGGCAACAATGACGGCACGCGGGAAGAGCACTATCGCGACAAGGCCGAGTTCATCGCGCAAGCCGTGGCGCGCTACGGCTCGCAAAAGATCGATGCGGAAAAGCTGCAGACGGCCGACAAGCTGAGCGGCCTCAATTTGATTCGATATTATGAAGATGAAAACGAACCGGATCAGTGGTGGCGGCAGCCGACTTGGCCGGCGGCGCTGTATGCCAAATACCTCAA
>JAPDPN010000102.1:0-5717 GCA_034506455.1 Candidatus Zhuqueibacterota bacterium
GACGGTCTCGACGCTGTAGAGGTCGTTTGGACGCTCGTCCTGCGAACCGATGTTAAAGTCGTTTCGTTTACAGCTAACTATATGCCGCCTTTAGGCGTTGAGCTCAAATGGCGCGTCTCCTCTACGACAAGCGTTGCCGGGTTCAATCTTTACCGGAAAGGAGAGCAGGAGGAACGAAAAAAAATCAATGCGGCGCCGATCCTGCAGGAGGGGGGAGAATACAGCTTACGGGATTGCGACAATCTGCAGCCCGGCACCTATGTCTATGATTTGGAGGTGATCGACCGCACGGGTGCGGCGGTTCAAGCCGGTTCTGCTTCCGTAACGGTCGCTGCGCCGCAGCAGTTTGTTCTCCTGCCGAGCTATCCTAACCCTTTTAACCCGTGGACGACGATCGCCTTCGATTTGCCGAAAGAAGGCCAAGTTTCCGTCTGTATCTATGATGGACGCGGCAGGCTGGTGCGTCAATTGGCCGATAGGTTTTTTGCCGCCGGTCGCCATTCGTTGTCATGGGACGCCTGCGATGAAGGCGGCAATCAGGTGCCTTCGGGTATCTATGTCGTAACCGTAGCTTTCAACGGTGAGAACCGCAGCGGTAAATTGACCCTGCTCAAGTAATCCGCGAGAAAAGACTTTACCCCCATAGTAAGCGGGCGCGCTGCAAGCTTTCAGTTTGCGGCGCGCCCGTGCGCTACTTTGAGCTACTGACTGCAATAGAGATTAAAAATTTCCCGCAACAGGCGATCTTTGTTTTTGAGCATTTCCTCTTTCGAGGAGCACGCCAACATGCCGGCGGCAGCACCGGGATGGCCGCTTCCCAAATTAAGGATGCGCATGATCTCGCCCAAGTTTTTATTATGCTCGATTTGGTTCATGTTCAGGCTCAGGGACATGGAAAAGGAGAGATTGTTGGTTTTGACCTGATCCTCGTAAAGGTTCGCCACCTGCAGCACCGCTTCGGCTTCCGGATACACCAAATAGGCCAAATGCTTAATCAAATTCGGGCGTCTATTGTGTCGCGTCAGGTCGATGATCATCACCCGATGTTCCGTGTCCTCCGGCAAAAAGCTGATCTCTTCTTTGATCTGTTCTATCATCCGTTCTTCTTCCTGCTGAAAAAGGCGATAACGCTTTTTCACGCTGGGCATTTGGGCAATCTCTTCGAGCGGATGGACCTGCATATGGCGGACAAGCTGACGCAGGTACTCCCATTTGGCTTCGGCGCTTTCTTCTTTGACTTTGATGGTCGAATCGACAATACGCGCCGGTGTCTCGCGCCGCCATTCCTCTATGCTTTTATAGTTGAAAGCATCGATGAGATCTGCCTCATCGACCAATTGCGCCATATGCGGCGGGAATGCAACGTCGGCGTAATGTTCGAAAATCACTCTGGCGCAGGAATCCTTTACAGAAAAACGACCGGGCACCGAAGAAGGGTCGATTTTTCGGTAAATGAGATCTTCCAAATTGCCTTCATGGTGGTCAAACCACATGCCGCACACAAGCGGATAGGGAAGATCGCAGACGATGTCTTTTTCGGTCAAAGAGATGCGCGCCTCGGCGATTAGGCGCGGTTGCGTAAAGACAATAAAGTTGATGCCCAAAGCAAAAGAAACCAACGAGGCGCTGACCACGCCGTCGAAATCCGAATGCGTAACAATACGCTGGAATTTTTTGTTCGTAGAATACATCTTGTTTCGGCTTCTCCTTTGAAAAGATTACGAAAAATATCAGTTTTTCGTTAGAAATCAAATTGGAATTATTTGCTTTCCATTTTGTTTAATGCGCGTAAAGATTCCTATTCAGAGAATCTTTTCGTTTCCTTTTTCATCTTATTTTATGCAATGGAAAAGGAAACAGACATTATTCGACATTATTGCGGTGACATTCGATCGCGTCTTGCCGCTTGTCGCGATCGTAATGTCGCTATGGCCCTCAAAGAAAGGCTTTGTCAAGAGCTTGAGGCTCACTGCGTCAGCTCGATGATCAAGAATGTATTGTTAAAAAACGTCGAAAAAATAATGGATGAAATTTTTAGTCAAGACGGCAAAAACAAACTTTTGGAGAAGCGATGAAAAGACTCATGACTCTCGGCCTGGTTTCAATTATGGTATTATCGCTTGTCGTTCCGGCCTGCTCCAAGCAGGAAAAGAGCTCAGTCGGCGGCAGCACCGCTTCGGCTCAGACCAAAAATGACGGCGGCCTCGATTTTACGATCATAACCATCGACGGTCAACACTTGAAACTTTCCGATTTTCGCGGCAAAGTGGTTATCGTCGATTTTTGGGACACTTGGTGCCCGCCCTGTCGGATGGAAATTCCCCATTTTATTGATCTTTATAAACAATACAAGGGACGCGGCTTTGAGATGATCGGCATTGCCTTTGGTCGTGAAGGCGTTGAAGCAGTCAAGCGCTTTTCCGCGAGCTACAACATCAACTACACCAATGCCTTGGCTACTCAGGAAATTTTGAACAAAGTCGGCGAGATCAATGCTATTCCTACTACATTCGTTCTCGACCAAAAAGGCAATATCTACAAAAAATACGTAGGATATCAAGACAAAGCGGTGTTTGAGCGGGATATTAAAACTCTTCTGGGATTATGACAGATCTCAAACACCTTTACATCGAAGAGCTGGTCAGCGTATACCCTCAAGCGGTCGGATATCTTGCACGAAGAGGAATTGCCTGCCTCTCTTGCGGCGAACCGGTTTGGGGGACGTTGGAAGAAGTGTTGCACAAAAAGGGCTTTAATGACTCAGAGATCGATGCTTTTGTGAACAAATTAAACGAATATCTGGAAATGACAAAATGAACGCGATAGTCAAACAAATTGATGGTCTGACCCTTGCCGGTAAATCCGACTCTAATCATTGGGTTGTTATGGATACCGGAAAGGTTTTGGGGGGATCTGAAGCCGGCAACAAGCCGATGGAACTGGTGCTGATCGCTATGGGCGGCTGCACATCCATGGACGTAATTTCGATTCTTAAAAAGATGCGGCAAGATGTGCGGGATTATCACGTCGAATTGGAGGCGGAAAAAGCAACGGAACATCCTGCCGTATTCAAAAAAATTCATCTGAAATATGTAATCGTCGGCAAAGAGATCAAAGCTGAAAACGTGGAAAAGGCCATAGAGCTCTCAATGACGAAATATTGTTCGGTTTCGGCCATGTTGAAGCATTCCGCCGAAATCACCTGGGAATATGAAATCAAAGAAGTAGAATAAAGTTGCCCTGCCCTCTCATGCAAGCCCTTCTTGACGAAGGGCTTTTTTGTTTTCAACATAATTCAATCAGACGCCAAAACATAAGGCGCCAAGAGCGAAAAGGTAAACTCGCCTTACCGGCATCGCACGCACAGAAAGTTTGAGCTGGGCCATGCGGAATTACATGAACAAAACTCGAAAAGCGGTTGATCGAGGGGCAAGGAACGTCTTCAAAAGCGCTTGTTTTTCTCTTTTGATTTTTCTAACTTTTTGCAAGTCAAGACAAAGGCTTTCTGATCGAGGGTCGGTTGAAAGACATGATCGGGGAGATTCCAGAGACGGAACTGATCGAGCTGGCCAAACAGGGCGACAAGAAGGCGATGGCCGCGATCGTGAAGCAGAATGAGAAACTAGTCTTTAATACCGCGCTGCGCCTGCTCGGCAATGAACAGGATGCCGAGTGCGTTATGCAGGAAACTTTTCTCAAGGTCTTTCAATCTCTGCCTCAGTTCAGGGGTGACTCTGCTCTTTCTACATGGATCTATCGCATAGCCGCCAATTTTGCTTTGATGCGTCTGCGCGAACGCAAAAAGGATTTCGGTCACCTGGATGATGCGGAAATGCAGGTCAGCAAAAGCGCCTTAGAGGCTTTTAATCGTTCGATAGGCAACAATCCGCATCGAGCGGTAGAAAACTCGGAGCTGCGCGAAAAAATGGAAGAGGCCATTCGTCAGCTGCCGCCCAAGTTCAAAACCGTTTTCGTGATGAAAGATATCGAAGGCCGATCTTTGAAGGAAATCTGCGAATTGACCGACATGAGCCTGCCTGCAGTAAAGTCGAATCTTCACCGCGCCCGTCTATTTCTGCGCAGCAGGCTGGCCGAATATGCTTACGGTAAAAGAAAAGATTGAGCTTTGACATTTTTGAGCGTGAGAAAATCATGAAAAAGACCAGCTTTCTTCCCCTGTTGATTGCCGCTGCGGCGTTTATTCTTTCCCTTTTTGCTCTTTTACAGTCCTTTCAGGCAAAATCTTTGGCGCAATCCGAGATTGCCGTTGAAGAAGAGAACTATATCGCCATACCGACCTTCGATGAAGAAAACAGTTCACTTCAATATTTAGTCCTTTTTGACCTCAGCGTCACAAACCATTCCGGACCGGCCGTAATAATAGCCAAAATCCTCCCCGCAAATCAGGGATTATATGCCTCTTTTTTAGACGGGGAGGAAGTGGCATCCGTTGATATTCCGGTAAAGGCTTTTTCAGCTCCTTTTACCATTGCCGAGTTCAAAAAGAATCCCCGACTTTTAAAAGAAGCGAAATTAGAAGATCTAAAGGGTGAAAAAAAGCTGCAGATTGCCGCAGGTGAAAGCAAAGTTCTGCATTTGGGACTTTTGTTTTCCCCTTATACGGCAGAAAAAAAGCGCCTCGTATCGACGGCGCTTTGCTCTTTTCAGATTGTATTTGACAACGGTAAAAGCTTTTGGTTTCGCCGGGCGGTGCCCGTTTACCCCATAGAATAAAAAAAGCCCCGAGCATTGCGCTCGGGGCTTTTTCATTATTTGATCTCGATTTCCCGCGCTTTGGCTTCTTCCGACTTGGCCAACTTGATGCGTAAAACGCCGTCCTTATACTCGGCCTGCACCTTCTTTTCGTCGACTCGGTCCGGCAGACGGACGCTGCGGAAGAACTGACCGTAGGAGCGCTCGTAATAGCACCGATCCTGGTCCTCCTGCTTTTCCTCGTACCGTCTCTCGCCTTTCAACGTCAGAACGTTGTCGTGCAAAGAGACTTGGATATCCTTTCTATCGAGGCCCGGCAGATCGGCAAGGATTTCATAACTGTCTTTGCTCTCTTTAATATCGATTTTCGGCGCCCACACGGTCGAATCCATCGTCAGATCCAGCCACGGAGTGCTGAAAAACTCATTGAACAGTCTATCAGCCAAACGCGGAAAATCCATCTCTATTCTCGGTCTCTTGATCAGCCACATATCCATACCTCCTTTCCGTTCGCTATTTTTCCTGCTTCCGCCATGAATTAAGCAACCGGCATGCCAGAAAGGGCGAAAATATGGAAGCATAATCTTAGTATAGTAAAATCATGTTTTAAGAGATGTCCGACCGGAACTTGAGCTCAAGCAAAAGAAAGTATATGACTGACATTCATCTGCCGGTTTTTCCCTATTGAGCGAAAAATCGGCATAAAAATGACAAACAATCGTCATATTCTGGCAGGCCTAGTTCGACGAAAAGCACGACAGCGGAGCAACACGTTTTTTCCTTACAAAGCGTCAGTACGATTACACCGGCATTTCGCCGTCGTTATCGAAATGAGGATTGTTTTTGACTTTAAGAGTCGCTACTTTGCAAAAAACGCTTCAATAAGGGAGTTTGACAATGGCTTTTATGCTCTTGTTTCTCTTTTTTCTTTCGGGATTCTCCGCTCTTGTCTACCAAACCGTATGGATTCGTCAGTTCGGCCTGGTGTTCGGCGTCGATGTTTT
>JAPDPN010000102.1:5817-8492 GCA_034506455.1 Candidatus Zhuqueibacterota bacterium
TCGTTCGTTTTGTCCTTATTGCCTTTGGTATCGAAGGCTTTACGGCGCTGGCGTATGAGGTTATTTACACGCGAATCCTGCTCGGCTTTTCGTACGATAAAAGCCTCTATTTTTACACCACCGTTATTTTCACCTTCATTTTCGGTTTATCCTTTGGCAGCTTTATCGTTTCCAAATTTATTGACCGACACAAAAATCTGCTCATGTTGTTTGCAGGGTTGGAAATTGCCATCGGCTCTTTGGCAATCCTGGTTCTTCACGGCTTTGCCCGTTTGGCTGATTTTTTGGCAAAGTGGCGGCTGGACTACGGCGAGGACTGGTGGCGATATTTGGGAAAAGAGTATTTACTCTTTTTCCTGGTGATGGTTCTACCTGCCGTGCTGATGGGCATGACCTTTCCGGTTGTCAGTCGATTGTGTACTGACAACTTGCAGCGGCTCGGCAGACGACTCGGCGTGTTGGGCTTTCTTGATACCGTGGGCTCGATATTCGGTTCTTTTGTTGCCGGCTTTATCCTCATACCGCTGCTGGGGGTCGTGTATTCGGTGGTCGCAGCTGCGGCAATCAATTTGGCAATCGGACTTTTATCAATCCTTCTCAACCCTTCGCAGACCCAGCGCAGCAAAAGAATCTGGACTATTGCCGCTGGGGGGCTTTTTGTCCTGCTTGCATTGCTCGTACCCGATTCCCGCTATTTTCGCTACTGGCAGACGCGTCGCCCCGGCGATCGTCTCTTGTTTTACAAAGAAGGCGCCGATGCGGCGATTGCCGTGCCGCAGCACAGCGACGGGGTCAGATTTCTTGCCATTAACGGATCCGTCACTGCTTTTGCCGAATACGGCGACATTCGGGTTCACAAAATGCTCGGCTGTCTGCCTGCCCTGCTGCATGAGCAGCCGAAAAATGCTCTTGTCATCGGCTTGGGTATGGGGGTGACGGCAAAATCCTTGGCTGCACAGGGCCTCGAACGCATCGACTGTGTCGAGATCAACCCCGGCGTTATCCAAGCCTGCGCCGGTTACTTTAAAGATCTGAACGGAAACGTTCTTGATCTTTCGAATGTCCATGTAATTAAAGACGACGGCCGAAGCTACCTGCAGATGACATCGAAAAAGTACGACCTGATCACCAGCAATGCCGTGCATGCGCGCCTGAGCGGAAACTTGTACACAAAAGAGTTTTATGAGATTTGCCGGAATCGACTGAATTCCGATGGAATCATGTGCCAATGGACCTCCACCAATTGGCTCTCGCCAATCGAATTCAAATCACTAATTACCGCTTTTTCTGCGGTTTTTCCGCACACCAGCCTTTGGCTGGTTAATCCCGGCCACCTGCTGTTGATCGGCACTCAGGAACCGCTGCGCATTCCATACGAACGGCTGGAGTCCCGACTGGCACAACCCGATTCTCAGGCCGATTTGCAGGTCTATTCGCTGGGAAATGCGCCACAACTTTTGTCACATTACGTGATGGATGAAGCCTCTTTTCCGGCTTTCCTCAAGAACATACCCATAAATACCGATAATCGACCGATTGCCGAATTGAGTCGAGTCGTGAACAAAACGCAGATTCCGGAAATCCTTTTAGAGTTTATTAAAATCAAAGCCTCCACGTCTTCAAAGCTGGCTTTTTCTTCTTTGAGCTCTGATAAGCAACAAGAGGTCATTACTAAAGTAGATCGCTATGCAGAAGCCGAAAAATATTATCTGGAAGGTACTTTTGCGCGCAATATCTACCGTGAATCGTTGCTGGCTCTGCATATGGTCACCGAGGCGCTGCGCATAGCGCCCGACGACTATCGTTATCGTGAAGAGGCGGCAAGCCTTAACTTGTTGATCGCCCAGGAGTTGGTCTCGCCGGAAAGCGAAAGGTTGAAACTGCTTGACAATGCCGTCGAGCATCTCGAAACCATGATCCGATTGGCGCCCGATTTCGCCTACGATTGGACGAATTTGGGCTTTGTTTATATGAACCGCAATCGCTTAGAGGATGCAGAGCGAGCGTTTCGCCGCGCCATCGAACTCGATCCCGACGTGCCTTTGCCCCGCAACTATTTGGCGGCTATTCTCGGAGGGACCGGCAGACTGTCCGAAGCGGAACAAATCCTCAAACCGGCTCTCGCTCTCTTTCCGGATGAGCTCGAAACCTACTACCGGCTCGGCTTGATTTATGAGCTGCAGAAAAAGCCGACATCGGCGGCAGAGTGCTATGCAGAGATCGTCAATCGGGACAACAGTTACCGCGACGCAGCCGATCGACTGCGGAAAATTCAACAGCGGAACAGATAGACGCCTCCGAGCGAGTGATGTTAGAAAATGTAACTAAATTTGAAAAAGTCCTTGAATTCTTTGAGTTGAATTCATATATTGAACAAACTTCAGGCAAATGAGTCCTGAGAATCGCTAACCAACTCAGAGAGGAGACCGTATGAAGCAACTGGTGATCTTGTTAGCTTTGTCGGCGATGGTTCAATTCGCTTTTGCCGGCGGTGTCGTCACCAATTCCAATCAGAGCGCCCAGTTCATCCGCAGCATGGCGCGGAACGCCTCGACAGAAATCGATGCGGTTTACTATAACCCGGCCGGCTTGGCCAATCTCGCCGACGGTTGGCACTTTGCGCTTTACAATCAAACCATTATACAGGAGAAAAAAGTCAACAACACTTTTCCGCT
>JAPDPN010000102.1:8592-10649 GCA_034506455.1 Candidatus Zhuqueibacterota bacterium
GCCGTTCGTTACGAGTTCGCCACGCCGTTAGAATTCACCAATGATACCAAAGTCGACGATGCCGGTCTATTCCCGGATAAGGCCAAGTCCAGAAACGATCTTCCGGCGCTGCTGGCGTTGGGCGCGCAGTATGAGGTTTTTAAAAGCCTGCGGGCCGCTTTGGCCGTCAACTATTACTATGATCAGGAAACGAATTGGAACGGCCGGGAAAAATTGATGAAAGACAACACCTATGAAGTTGCTTTGGGCCTAGAGTTTGATGTGACCAAATGCCTGCTGGTCAGCGCCGGATATAACCGCACTCAATCGGGTGTCAGCGAGGCCTACCAAACCGACATCAGCCACCATTTGAGCAGCAATACGGTCGGCGTCGGTTTGCGCTATTTGTTCTTCAACAAGCTGGCCGTCGATTTGGGCGCCGCCTATTCGCTCTATGACGAGATGAGCCGCAAAGGCGCCTATGCCGGCGTGCCTTTCGTAGAAACCTATAACCGCAGCAACATTGCCGTTGCCGTAGGGTTGGGATACCATTTCTAATCCGAAACGATTTAAATAAAAAAAGCCGCCTCCTGATTGGGGGCGGCTTTTTTGTTTGCAAATGCAGGATTAGGCTTGGCCGACCACCGGAATGACCGGCTTGACGACCATTTCATACTTTTTCGTAAACTCGAGCTCTTCCGGTTTCGGACCGATCTGCAGGTTGCTGTTCATCACCTCGTCCCAGGTGACCAGCTTGCCGGAATAGGCCGAGAGGCGCCCCATGATGGCGACCATTGTCGAGATAGCCGTGTTTTCTGCTTCGACGATCTGATTTCCCGTGCGGATGGCCCAGATCAGATCGACGTGCTCCTGCACATACGGACTGATCGGCTCAGCAGGCATGCCTTCGGACTTGACGGCGTCGTTATAAGTCCAAATCACTTTGCCGTTGCGGTCGAGCAGGTAGGTCTCTTTGGGCGACTGATTGCTGGTCGAATTGGCGAACCCTTTGGTGCCGCTGAAATATTCAGAGACGTTGTTGGTGCAGCCGTTGATCTGGCGGCAGGTGCTGTGCATGTGCCGGCCGTCGTCGAACGTATAATCGACGCTGAAATTATCGAATTGATCGCCGGTGATGCGGCGCTGACGGCTGCCGAATCCCAAGGCCTTGACCGGATGCTTGCCGAAGAACCAATAGGCGACGTCGATATTGTGCACGTGCTGTTCGACGATGTGATCGCCCGAAAGCCAGGTCCAGTTCACCCAATCGCGCAGCATCCATTCCAAATCGCTCCAGCCCTTCTCACGCGTGCGGTACCAAAGTTGACCGCCGTTCCAATAAACGTTGGCGGAAATAATGTCGCCGATCGCCCCGGACATGAGCTTTTTATACAGCGCGACATAGTGATGTTGATGCCGACGCTGCGTTCCGGTCACCACGCTCAGGCCAAGACTTTCGGCCTTTTTTGAGCTCGCCATGATCGATCGGGCACCGACCGGATCCACGGCTACCGGCTTTTCCATGAATACGTGCTTGCGGGCATTGATCGCGGCTTCGAACTGATAAGGCCTAAAGTAGGGCGGCGTGGCGATGATCACATAATTGATCTCTTTGATCTCCAGGAGCTTTCGGTAAGCGTCCAGACCGACAAAGCAGTACTCCTCGGGGATCTCGATGTTTTTTTCCTTTTTAAGTCGGTCTTTTAAGGATTGGACGCGGTCCTTAAAGGCATCGGCCAAGGCTATCACTTTGAGATTGTTGCCTGCGCTCAGAAAATCCATGACTGCGCCGGAACCGCGCCCGCCGCAGCCAATGACGCCGGCGCGGATTTCTGCCCCATCCGGCGCTTTGGGAAGCAACGAGGTCAACTTATAGTCGATCGACTTGCCTTTGCTGCTGCACGCAAACGCCAATACACCGGCAGCGGTTGCCGCACCGATGAATTGTCTTCGATTGAAACCGCGGAATTCTTGGTCCATGAGTGCACTCCTAAGGTTTATTATCTTTGGGTTATGATCGATTTGTCTGGTTCACAAACGACGCGAAAACCGACGTCTTTGACATCTGAATACCACCA
>JAPDPN010000103.1:0-2215 GCA_034506455.1 Candidatus Zhuqueibacterota bacterium
GAGGAGAACAAAGCAGCAAAGTTCCGTTACCGGTACGGTTGACGATCACATTGCCGCCGACTGTGTTGCCGTTCCATCCCAGTTCAACCGAGGCGGTTTGATTGGGGCAGTCCCAGACAAAATGAAAAAAATTTTGCAGGAGATTTTCGGGCGCGGAATTCACGACCTCAGAGATCCGGCAAATCGAATTCGGCCGCCAGACGGCTAGGGGAACGGCGCCGCCTACCTGCATGTGCTCATAGCGGCCGGTGTTGTAAAAGCTGATCGTCGCCGTTGGCTCGGCGACGATCACGCCGCGGTTGACCACCGTTCCTTCAACAGCCAGATCAATCCCCAAATCGTCAACCACGGTGAGCTCTGCCCCATCGGCAATGCTCAGCATGCCGCCCGATTCCACCCTCAGTTCATCGATTCGCACGTTCTGATCAACGAGCAGGGTATCGCTTTTGGAAATTGTAACGGGGCCGTCGGTATGGTCGGGGACTTTGGGCGCCGGATAAATCCAAGCGGCGCCGTCGAATTGTGCCCAGCAGGCAGGGTCGCTCCACCGGCCGGATTGCCGCGAGCGGAACTCGCCGACCGGTTTGTAATAATCGATGCCTGCGTCGAAAGCTTCAACAGAAAAATAATATTCGGTTCCCTGATTCAGGCAATGCACGGACAAGGTGTTAGCATCGTAGACGATGAAGGAATTGTACAGTTTGTTCGGCGCAATGCCGTAGCGGATGAGGTAGCCGTCCGCATCCGGGACCGGCGACCAGCGGATGACCGCGTCGCGTCCGTCGGCAGGGTTGCGCTCAACCTTGACTTCGGCAACGGGCGTAAAAACCGCTTGTCGGGAGTTGCCGAAAATGCGCAAATCGCGAACCGCAAAGGTGCCGCGGCCTGGGACAAAGACGTTCTTTAGCCTGACGTATCGGCCCGGTACCTGTTGCGGCAGTTCGATATAGTCGTGGGGCACATCTTCCGTGTTTCGGCTTTTGTCGACAAGGGTCTCCCAATTCACGCCGTCCGCCGACCATTCGAGCAAGTACTGCTGATACAAAGAGACGTCGCGACCGCGCACCTGCTCGGGAACAGTATTATGTTCGGCCAAATTGACCTGAACGGCTTCAATGCTGCAGATCTTGCCCAGGTCGATCAGCAGCCATTCGTCCGCGTTGCCGGTTGCGGCGCTCCAATAGGTGCGCACCTCTTCGTCAACGGCGAGTTCGGGACCATGACTTTCGATCGACGAGGAGGCCAGGACTTTTTTCTTGTGCGAAAGGAGCAGCATTCCGCTCCAATTGTCGTCGATCGGTCGGTCCTTGAGACCTGGAAGAAATTGGGGATAGTCGCCCAAGGCGGTGTTGCAGCGAATAAATCCGTCCGCATCAAAATCAACCGGAAAAAGACCCAGCCGCCGCTCGAACATGTGCCTGATGGAGATGGTCATGGTCACCACCCGCCACCAGCGGCCGTCCTTATCTTGGAATGTCCAGCCGTGACCGGAGCCGGTGATGAATCCGGTCGGTTTGAAGGAAAACGGGCTGTAGGGTGCATACTGATATGGGCCTAAAGGCGAAGAAGCCGTATAAATGCCGTCCGCATAGGTTTTGAACTCGGTGCCGGGAGCCGAATAAAGCAGATAATACTTGCCGTTGTGCTTGATCAATTGTGAGCCTTCGATCCAGGGTTGCTCATCGAGGAGGTTGTCGTCGCCGCGCCGTTCCCAGCCGCGCCGCTTGGCATCGGCATAGACCACGTTGACCGGAGTGCCTTTTTCACGAAAAGTAATTGGATCCAACTCGACGATGCTGATCGGTGCCGCATTGGAAACGCCGTAGCTCAAATAGAGCCTGCCGTCGTCATCGAGAAAGAAGGCCGGGTCACCATAGCCCTTAATGAGTGGTCCTTTCTGCCAAAGGCCGGATTTAGGATCGGCAGTCTTATAAATTTGACCGCTGCCGCCGGGGAGATAAAAGAGCGTGTCCCGCATGGCAATAACGGCCGGAGCGTAGGATTCTACATCGAGACCGCTGGGCACGATCAGCCGCCAGGTATTCAGATCCGGCGAAGTCCAATAACCGCCGGAGCGCGAGGCGAACAGGTAATAGTCGCCCTTGAACAACACCATCACCGGGTCGGCCGCCTCACGGGCGTCGACTGCGTCCACCATGAAGCGGTAGTTCAAGTTGAGCGGATTACAGAAGGTTTTTGGAGTCGCTTCAGACCG
>JAPDPN010000103.1:2315-10463 GCA_034506455.1 Candidatus Zhuqueibacterota bacterium
TCATGGGTTTTTCAATACGTCCCAAGATTAAACACGCGATTTTTTGGTGTTCTTTCTACGCATTTACGAGCAGAGATCGTTTTTCTATTGGCAAAATCGGCTGGAAATAGAACAAATAACAAGGAGAAAGTTTAAAGATGAGCCAATTCGTACAAGAGTTTATGGCGGAGGTCAAGGCCAAGAATCCCAACGAGCCCGAGTTCCATCAGGCCGTGCAGGAAGTTGCGGAATCTGTAGCGCTGGTTTATGAGCGCCATCCGGAGTATCGGCGTGCAAAAATCCTCGAGCGCATTGTTGAGCCGGAGCGCGTCATTATGTTCCGCGTGCCCTGGACCGACGACCGCGGCGAGATCCGTATTAATCGCGGTTATCGGGTTCAAATGAACAGTGCGATCGGCCCCTATAAGGGCGGTCTGCGTTTTCATCCTTCGGTCAATCTCGGCATCCTCAAGTTTCTCGCTTTTGAGCAGGTTTTCAAGAACAGCCTCACCTCTCTGCCGATGGGCGGAGCCAAGGGAGGTTCGGATTTCGATCCCAAGGGCAAGAGCGACGCTGAAGTCATGCGTTTTTGCCAAGCCTTTATGAATGAGCTGTTTCGTCACATCGGCGCAGATACGGATGTGCCGGCGGGCGACATCGGCGTCGGCGGTCGGGAAATCGGGTTTCTTTTCGGTCAGTATAAAAAACTGATGAACTGTTTCACCGGCGTGCTCACTGGAAAAGGTATCAATTGGGGCGGTTCGCTGATTCGTCCTGAAGCCACCGGCTATGGTGCCGTGTATTTTGCCGCCGAAATGCTCGCCACCCGCGGTCAGACGTTGGAAGGCAAGGTGTGCCTTGTCTCCGGCAGCGGCAACGTCGCGCAATATACGGTGGAAAAGATTCTTGATATGGGCGGAAAGGCCGTGACGCTTTCCGATTCGGACGGCTACATTTACGATGAAGCCGGCATCGACCGTGAAAAGTTAGAGTTCGTCAAAGAGCTGAAAAACATCCGCCGCGGCCGCATCAAAGAGTATGCGGAAAAATATCCGGGCGTTGTGTACACGCCTGTGGATCCCAACCTGCCCTACAACCCGTTGTGGAACCATAAAGCCGACTGCGCGTTTCCCAGTGCGACGCAGAACGAGATCAATGCGATCGATGCCCAAAACTTGGTGCGTAACGGCGTGTACTGCGTAGCCGAAGGCGCCAATATGCCGACGCACATCGACGGCGTCCGCATTTTCCTCGATGCCGGCATATTGTATGGTCCGGGAAAAGCGGCGAACGCCGGCGGCGTAGCGGTTTCCGGCTTGGAGATGGCGCAGAACAGCATGCGCATGCCGTGGCAGCGCGAAGAGGTTGATGCTCGGCTGCAGATCATTATGAAGAATATCCACAAAACCTGCAAGGTGACTGCGGAACGCTACAATGTACCCGGCAATTATGTGGTCGGCGCCAACATCGGCGGGTTCATCAAGGTTGCCGACGCCATGATGGATCAAGGCATCGTATAACCGCTATGGTTCGGAAGCCCTTTAAAGACGTTCTGACGCATTTCGATCCCAGCTGGATCGAACACGGCTACGGAACGCGCTTTCAGGGCTTCCAAAACCTGATGCGACAACGCATCAGGGATATCCTGCTGGTCTCCAGCCTTTATGATTTGTATGTCTTTGAGGAGGACGGTCGGCTTTACGAGCTGCTGCGCGAAGAGTACCAAAAGCTGATGCTGTCGCACGCGCCCGAGTTTACCCGCGTGTCCAGCGGCCGTGAAGCCCTCAGCCTCATCAAAGAGGAAAAACGTTTCGATCTTATCCTCATCTCCCTGCACATCGAGGACATGAACGCTACCACTTTCGCCAAGATGGTGCGGGAGAGCGGATTGGATATACCGGTCGTTCTGCTTGCCTACGACAACCGCGAGCTCGCCGATCTTTTGCGTCGTCAGGAAGCGACGGTGTTCGACCGCGTCTTTATGTGGCAGGGGGACTTTCGCCTGCTTATCGCCATCATCAAGACCCTCGAGGATCAGCTCAACGTCGATCACGACACGCGCATCGTCGGCATCCAGTCAATCATTTTTATCGAAGACAATGTCCGCTTTTACTCCACCTTTTTGCCGATTATGTATCTGGAGCTGCTGACCCAGGCGCAGCGGCTGATTTCCGAGGGCATCAATCTGTCGCACAAAAATCTCCGCACGCGCGCGCGACCCAAGATTCTGCATGCGACCACCTATGAGGAAGCGTGGGATTATTTCAAAAAGTATCAGGAACACATTCTGGGGGTGATTTCAGATGTCGATTTTCCGCGGCAGGGCAAGTACGATGCTCAGGCCGGACTGATGTTTGCCGAAAATGTTCTTGCGCGGCGCGCGGACGTGCCGATTCTTCTGCAGTCCAATCTGCCCGAAAACGAGCCGCTTGCAAGGGCTTTGGGCGCCTCTTTTCTGCTCAAGACCTCGCCGAATCTGGCCGAAGAGCTGCGCAGTTTCATGGCCGAAAGCTTTAGCTTCGGCGATTTCATCTTTCGCACGCCGGACGGCCGTATTGTGGGGCGCGCCCAGGACTTGATCAGCCTCGAAGAACAGATCAAAGTGGTGCCCGAAGAGAGCCTTCGTTATCATGCCGAACGCAATCATTTCTCCAATTGGCTGCGGGCGCGCACCGAATTCTGGCTGGCGCACAAGCTGCGTCCGCGCAAGGTCTCCGATTTTGCGTCGATGGAGGAACTGCGCCAGGATCTTATTCGCTCGCTGCGGGAATACCGTCGCCTCTGCCAGCGCGGCATCGTCACCGATTTCAACAAAGACACCTTTGACCCGAACACAAGCTTTGCACGTATCGGCGGCGGCTCGCTGGGCGGCAAGGCGCGCGGCTTGGCCTTTGTCAATATTCTCATCAACAACTATAACGTCCAGAACTTTTGGCCGAACGTCACCATCGACGTGCCGGCTGCGTTGGCCATCGGCACCGACGTTTTCGACGAGTTCTTGGAAGAAAACAATCTGCGCAGCTTTGCCCTATCCTGCGATAATGACGAAGAGATCTGCCGACGCTTTTTATTGGCGTCGCGGTTTCCCGAGCGAATTTTGGGTGATTTGGCCGCCTTCCTCGACTTGATGCATGCGCCGCTTGCCGTGCGTTCTTCCAGCCTCTTGGAGGATTCGCAGTACCATCCTTTTGCCGGCGTTTACCACACCTACATGATTCCCAACAATCATCCCGACCCGATCGTCCGGCTCGGTCAACTGCTTCGCGCCATCAAGCGCGTCTATGCCTCGACTTTTTTCCAGGCGCCGAAAGAGTACATCAAGGCGACGTCGTATCGGTTGGAAGAGGAAAAAATGGCGGTGGTCATTCAAAAACTGGTCGGTTCACAGCACGGCGATCGTTTCTATCCCGCCTTTTCCGGCGTCGCACGCTCCTACAACTTTTATCCGGTCGGGCCGCAAAAGCCGTCTGAAGGAGTGGCCTCGGTCGCTTTGGGGTTGGGCAAGATGATCGTCGAGGGCGGAACTTCGGTGCGCTTTTCTCCCGCTCATCCCGATCATCTGCCGCAGTTTGCCACAATTACCGATACTCTGCACAACTCGCAGCGCGACTTTTACGCGCTGTCGCTGGCCGAAGATCAGTACCACAGCGGGGTGGAGGATCTGCAGATCAAACGCTTTGATATTCGCGTTGCCGAGCAGGACGGCGTGCTCGGCTTTCTCGCTTCCACTTATTCGCCGGAAAACGACTGCATCTATGACGGCATTTCCCGCGAGGGAAGGAGACTGGTAACCTTTGCGCCGATCCTTAAAGACAAAATCTTCCCCCTGCCGCAGATCATCGAACTTCTTCTCGATATGGGAAGCTGGGGCATGGGCACGCCGGTGGAAATCGAATTTGCAGCGGACATGTGCCGCAAACCGTACGAGTTCGGCCTGCTTCAGCTGCGACCCTTTGTGCTCAATCGCGAGTTGGAAGAACTGACGCTCGAGGAAGTACCGGAGGATGAGCTCCTCATCTCCTCAAACAGTGTGCTCGGGCATGGGGTGATGAACGATATTTACGACATTGTCGTTGTGGATCGGGATCTGTTTGAGCGCAGCAGGAGCCGCCAGACGGCGCAGGAGATAAGCCGCCTCAATGCCGAGCTGCTTGCCGATCATCGTCCCTACCTGCTCATTGCACTGGGCCGGCTCGGAACGCTCGATCCGTGGCTGGGTATTCCGGTCACCTGGGATCAAATCTGCGGCGCCCGCGCCATTGTCGAAACCGATTTCAAAGACATGCCCGTTTCGCCCTCACAGGGCTCGCATTTCTTTCACAACCTGACTTCTTTTTCCGTCGGTTACTTTTCCATTAACGGCAGAGACGCTTTAGGAAAGATCGATTGGGAGTGGCTGAATTCCCAGCAGCCTGCCCTGCAGCTGAATACGGTCAAGCTGCTGCGGTTCGATTCGCCTCTTACCATAAAAATCAACGGTCGTGAAAACAGAGGATATATTCTCAAACCAAAGCGGGTAGACCCATGACCGAGAAGGATCCTTTCGAGGGCATCATCGATCAATGCCCGCACTGCGGCCGCAAGCTGAGCCCGTGGGAACGCATTCTACTGAATGTCGATCGCGCCCTCATGTGTAAAGGCTGCTGGTTTCGGATTATCCTCGACGCGAGCGATACTCCGCCGGCGCCCACCTTTTTACAAGAGCCGAAAAACCAAGATCACTGATCATTGTTTACGAATGATTGTCATTGCACGAGCATTTTGTATTTTTAAAAATTACGGATAAATTGGCAAACTTTTCGCTGTCCTGATAGTAAAAAAATGCCGTTCTAAATTTCATTTTCAATTTTCCTCATAGGCTTTCATAGGTGGATTTGGACAGCGCCGCCGCCTCCTGGAGGGAAGCATAAATGTCGGCCTCATTAAGCAAGGAGAATAGGCGTCAGATGTTCAGCCGACAAGCGATCAGGCGACGGTGCAGCATCTCGCCAACCGGCAGCGGCTGACGATGCTTAAACGAAAGGATGAATAAATGTCAAGCTGTGTAACAAACAAACACAAGGATCGATCGCCGCGTCCAACAGAGGGTTTCCGGCTGATCCTGCATTTTACTTTCGTCATCATGGGAGCAGTCCTCATGTCATCACTTGCAGTGGCTCAGACTCGTGAGACAAAGGCGCCTTTTCAATGGCCGAACGGCGCCCGCTGTGCCGTCAGTTTGACCTTCGACGATGCGCGGCTTAGTCAAGTTGATCGCGGCATCCCGCTCCTCGACCGCATGGGCGTGCGGGCGACATTTTATATCTCTCCCGACAATGCCAAGCAGCGACTCGAAGGTTGGCGTGCTGCCGTTGCCGAGGGACACGAGATCGGCAATCATACCGTCACGCATCCCTGCACCGGCAACTATGCCTTTTCGCGGCATAATGCGCTGGAAGACTATACCCTCGAGCGCATCGAGGCGGAAATTCGGCAGGCGAACGAGTTTATCGAAAACGAGCTGGGTGTTCGGGCGGTCACCTTTGCCTATCCCTGCGGACAAACCTTTGTCGGCAGAGGCGCAGAAGTGCAAAGCTATGTGCCGTTGATCGCCCGTCTCTTTATTGCCGCTCGCGGCTGGTCTAACCAGGAGGTAAACAATCCGCTCGTTTGTGATCCCGCGCAGCTGCTTGCCGTGGAGTGCGACGGCAAGAGTTTTGCCGAGCTGCGCGCTTGGGTGGATAAAGCCGCGCGGGAGGGCGGTTGGCTGATTTTTGCCGGACACGAGATCGGCGACGGCGGGCCGCAGACGACTCTGGTTGCAAGCCTGGAAGCTCTTTGCCGCTATGCCGCAGATCCCGCTAACGCTGTTTGGATTGCCCCCGTAGAAAGCGTTGCCCGTTATTTGATCGAGCATCGGTGAGCGGTTCAGGATGCCCGCATGAAAAAGCTTTTCTTGTTGACGTTGATTTTTCGGGCTTTGATTTTTGCCGCCGAACCGGCTTATCGGGATGCTTCTTTGCCCATCCATCTTCGCGTCGATGATCTTTTGCAGCGGATGACGCCGGCGGAAAAAGTCGGGCAGATGAACATGCCCTGTGTTTATGAAGAGGCATTGGGCGGCAGCGAGGCGGAAAAAGTCGTCGGCGTGCAAGAGTTTGCGCGCGGCATACACCTGGTCGGATTGGGTCCAGGAGGCGGATTTTTCACCCTACCGAATACCCTTTTGCATCAAGGACCCCGCCGGCAGGCCGAATTCATCAATCGCCTGCAAAGGATTGCCGTTGAGGAAACGCGGCTGGGTATTCCCCTGCTTATTACCGAAGAGGGCACGCACGGCCTGATGTGCGCCGGTGCGACCATCTTTCCCGAAGGGCCGGCGCTCGGAAGTACGTGGAATTTGGAACTGATCCACAGCATCTATTCCGCCGCAGCCGCAGAAGCGCGCGCCGTCGGTGTGCACCAGCTGTTTACACTTGTTGTCGAACCGATCCGCGACCCGCGGTTGGGCCGCAATCAGGAGGCCTACAGCGAGGATCCGTTCTTATGCAGCCGGATTGCGGAGACCATTGTCCGCGCCGTGCAGGGCGATGATTTGACGGCTCCCGATAAATGCGTGGCCGGGCTATGTCATTACCCTGGTCAAAGTGAGCCGCTTTCCGGTTTGGAACGCGGCGCGATGGAGATCTCGGAACGCAAGTTGCGGGAGGTTTTTTTGCCGCCGTGGGAAGCCGGTATCCGCCGCGCCGGCGCCTTGGGGGTAATGGTTACCTATCCTGCAATCGACGGTGTGCCGGCGCATGCTTCGGTACGGCTGCTGACCGACATCCTGCGCGGCGAGTTGGGATTTGAGGGGCTGGTCCTCAGCGAAGGCGGCGGACTTGGCACGCTCATCTATAACGGTTTGGCAGCGGACCAAAAACGCGCCGGACAGCTTGCTTTGCGCGCCGGCGTCGACGTCGGCATTTCGTATGAATCCGGCTATATGCTCGACCTGCTCTCCTCTTTACAAGAAGGGGCACTGCCCGAATCGCTTATCGATCGTTCGGTACGGCGCATATTGGCTCAAAAGTTCAAGTTGGGCCTCTTTGAACGGCCGTTTGTCGATCCGGAACGCGCGGAGAAAGTGGTGCATCAGCAACGCCATCAGGACCTGGCGCTGGAGGCGGCGCGCGAAGGGATTGTTCTGCTCAAGAATGACGGCGTGCTGCCCTTCGACCGACATAAATTAAGAACGGTGGCGGTCATCGGACCCAATGCGGACGATGCAAAGAACCAGCTTGGCGACTATACGTCGGTGACGGTGCTGCAGGAGATCGTGACCGTGCGTCGAGGACTCGAGAGGCTGCTTCCGAACAGCAGGATTGTTTATGTTAAAGGCTGCAACGTCACGGGGGCGGCGCTCGACGAGATCGATCAGGCTGTGCGGGCGGCGCGGACCGCCGATGCCGTTGTATTAGTTTTGGGCGAAAACGAGTGGCGCGCGCAGGATGAGCGCGGGCGGCGCGTCGGTACCGTTGGTGAAGCGTTCGACGCCGCTACTTTGGAACTGACCGGCCTGCAGAATCGGCTTGCCGATGCCGTACTCGCCGTCGGCAAACCTACCGTCGTGGTCCTCATCAACGGACGGCCCTTGGCCGTACGTGAGTTGGCCGAAAAGGCGCCGGCACTCATTGAGGCGTGGATTCCCGGCGAAAAAGGCGGCATCGCAGTCGCTGAAATATTGCTCGGCGAAGTGAATCCCAGCGGAAAGCTTCCTGTAACCATCCCGCGGCATGTCGGCCAGTTGCCGGTTTATTACAATTTTCCCAAGTCCAAACGGTATTGGATTGAAAACGGATGGGGCGTGCCTTACGTCGATATGGATCCGACGCCGCTGTTCGCTTTCGGCCACGGCCTTGGCTACACCACCTTTGCCTATCGAAATCTGCGCCTCAGCGCAAGCGAGATAGGGGTCGGCGACAGCCTGCGGGTTACCGTCGACCTCTGCAACACCGGCAGCCGAGCAGGCAAGGAGGTCGTGCAATTGTACCTCGAGGATCTTTTGGCATCGGTTAGTACGCCGGTGCAGGAGCTGCGCGGCTTTGCCAAGGTGCAGCTGCAGCCGAGCGAAACGCGCACGGTAAATTTTCTGCTGACTCCTGATGACCTCGCGCTTTATAATGCACAAATGCAGCGAATCGTGGAACC
>JAPDPN010000104.1:0-10220 GCA_034506455.1 Candidatus Zhuqueibacterota bacterium
TTCCGCTCGCAGCCCTCGACCCGATCGTGCTCCGCAGCAAATCCACAACCTGCGGAAGGCTGGTCAACCATGCCGTCGTCGACATCAAAGGGCATAAGGTTCATCTGATCAACTGCCATTTGACTCACACCGGCAAAGAGCTCCGAGAGTGGATCTTTGGTGGCTTCCGCAGGGCTGATTGGGAAAATCTGTTGACCGCCGAACACGGCCGTCAGGAGGAATTTAACCAACTGATCCAAGCCGTAAAAGGCGTCGAAGGACCGCTGATTTTAGCCGGAGACTTTAACGAGCCGTCCAACGGAAGGAACATTTCTTGGCTTTCGCGGCATTTGACAAATGCCTTTAGCCGAGCCGGCTGGGGGGTAGGTGCTACCTACGGCGGTTATCCGCTGCAGAAGAAGCTGCCGAAGCTGCTTGCAGCGGCAGCCGTCGATTACCTTCGCATCGATCACTTGTTCTGTTCCAACCATTTTTGTATCGAAACGGCAAAAGTCTATTCGGTCGGCGCCTTTGATCACCGCCCGCTGATCGTCCGCCTCTCATGGCGCAAAACCGGATAAAAAAAATCGTGGAGAGAAAAATGGCCAAGAGTCCTCAAGAATTTCAGGAATATCGTCGCCGCATGAACGAGCGCATTCTGTCGGTGGATAATCTTTCAATCCGCCGTTTCTTTAACTTGGACGGCGCCGTCTATAAAGACGGCGCCCTAAATGCCAAAGTAAAAGAAATGCTCGGGTTAGTTGCTTCGATGGTGCTCCGCTGCAACGACTGCATCGCGTATCATCTCATCCAGTGCTGCGATGCCGGGGCCACTGATGAAGAGCTTTTCGAGTGCTTTTCAATCGCTCTCGTTGTCGGCGGCTCTATCGTCATCCCTCACCTGCGCTATGCGGTGGATTTCCTCGACCAGCTGCGGCAGCAGTCCTCATAAAGTCGAGAGGGCTGCTGAATTGAGGGTTCAGGCAATAATGGAAATATAGTCCTGAACGCGCGGCGGTTCGTGGGGCTGAGGTTGAGCGGTCGGCTTGCCGAACGCTACGGCGGTCACAAGCTGCCACGGCTCCTTAACCCCGAGCAGCTCTTCCAAATCAGTTCGTGCCGCCATCAATCCGGAAAGCCAGCAGCCGCCCAAGCCGAATTCCGCTGCTGAAAGAAGCATATTTTCGACTGCGGCACCGATGCTCTGCAAATCGGGATGGCGGCGCATTTCGTTAATGGTCTCGTGGCTCAGTTTCCCCAAATCATCGGCAACGGCGTGGTAGGGCTTGGCTGCGATCAAGATCAGCGCCGGCGCCTCTGCGAAAATCGTCGCATAATGATCAACGGTTTTCAGCAGGTTGCCTTTGTCGGTGCCTCCGAAAAGTTCCTCGAGTCGACGATGAACCAACTGCGCCATTTTGCCGATGAGTTCCCGGTTGGTTACTAGGTAAAACCGCCAAGGCCGCTCGTCTGCCACGGCAGGCGCATAAAGAGCTCTTTCCACCAACTTTTGCAAAAGTTCCGGCGAAACAGGTTCTGATGTAAATTTTCGTACCGTTCTGCGTGTTCGGATCGCTTCGTACAATTCCATGGAGTCTCCTCTTTAGTTTTTGTTGTTATAATGCAAAAGAGCTGAAAATAATTCCAAAGCTGCTTTTGGTGCTTGTGTTTAAAGATGGTTTTAAGTATACTTTAAGAGGAGTTGAAAAGGAATCTGCTGCATGCAGGTTTTTCATGCTGTAAAATTGTGGGCGATGCCCGTTTTATTGTGCACCCTGTCATGGCTTTCGAATGCCCAATCTGCTCAAAACCCGCAATATTTTGAGGCTCTGCGGCTGATTCAGCTCGACCGGCAAGAGGAGGCTCTGCGTATTCTCAAGTCTCTCCATCGCGAATCGCCGCAAAACCTCGAGGTGATCCGCAAGATCGGCGAGCTCGAGTTCCGCCTGGAGCGATGGAGCAACGCCAAAGATTGGTATCGAAAACTCTATGAAGCCGATTCCAATGACGCCGACGCGCTCTTTCATTTGGGCGTCATCTATCGCGAGACCGGCAAGTACAAAGCGTTTCTTCTCCGAGATCGCGATTGGAAAATCGCAGCCGACTATTTTGAGCGGCTGTCGCTTCAAGACCCTTCCTTCAAAAATCTTTATTTCGAATATGCCGTACTCGAACGCTACCGTGAGCGATACGATCACGCCTTGGAATTGTTTGAACAACAGCTGAATTTATCCCCTACGCCCAAAGCCGTTGTCGCTTATTTCCGCTGCGCCGAATCGTTTATTTACAATCGCAGCAGCGAGGCCCTGCGAAAATGGGCTGCGGAAAAAAAGAGCGCAGCCGCCCAATTTTTTATCGCAGAAAGTTATCGTATCGACAAGAACTATGCGCCGGCCGATTCGATTTATGCCCGACTCGCATCCGACTCGGTTATAGTTATGCCCAAGGTTCCTCTGTTCATCGCTTGGGCAAAATCCAGATTCGAGCAGAATGACCCTCGTCGCGCGCAAGCCCTCTATGAAAAAGCACTCGATTGCGTCACCGACGAGTTCGAAGCCGCTCTTTTTTTCGATCACATCAAATATATTCTCTCGGATGATGAGTTGAAGGAGTACGAATCGCTTAAAAACGCCGATGAGAAGCGTCTTTTCTTTAAAAAATTATGGGTGGCGCGTAATCCCATGCCGGCTTCGGAGGTGAACTATCGTTTGCTCGAACACCTGCGCCGCTATTTAATTGCCGAACGGCAGCACTATTACGACGGCTTTCGGCTGCCGTTCAACAATCCTGATCGATTAAACGAGCTGGTCTTTCCGAGGGTTTTTGATCTTAATGACAAATTCAACGACAAAGGACTGATCTACATCCGCCACGGCGAGCCGGACGATCGCGCCTTCGACATCGAAGCCGGCATGCCGCTCAACGAATCGTGGCTGTATCAGGAACGCGGCCAACTGCGCAAACGCATGATCTTTCATTTCGTACAAGGCGAAACTCAGACCGGTAACAACTGGCGCTTGTCTCCTTCTTTGCCCACCCCGCTCTTGGAAAGCCGCATCTCCTGGGATCCGATCTATAACCGCATCATCACCGGTTCGGCCGTTGAAGCTCTGGCCTATCAGCGGGAAATGGTGCGCCTCAGCCGCGAAGACGTCAGCGTCGGTTTGAACACCGACCAGCACTCTTGGGAAAAATCGATCAAGACAATCATTTTTCCTTTTTACCTGGCCACTTTTCGCGCCGACAGCGGTCTTACGCGACTCGAGCTCTACTACTCGGTTGACGATAAAGAGCTGATGATCGAAAAGAGCAACCTCCTAAACGACAGCCTTACCGTCAATTTCGGCGTCTATGACAACGATCTGAATCGGCTATTTTCCGTCGACAAGAAAATTTCCTTTCGCGAGATCAAGGCCGCATCCGATAAGACGGGTTACTGGCCCGATCAGATGGTCTTTATCGGTCCGCCGGATCGCTATCAACTGGCGATCGACGTGCGTACGCCGCAAGACCGCGCCATCGGCGGCTACAAGTTTAAAATCAACCTTTCCGATTATCGCGGCAACAAACCGTCCATGAGCGGCATCATTCTGGCCTCCAGCATCCAACCGGCTGCTGAAAGGGATCGGTTCGTCAAAAATCATCTCCAGGTCGTGCCGAATCCTCCCAAACTGTTTAATCGGAAATCTCCGCTCGGTGTCTATTTTGAACTTTACAATCTGCCGATACAGGAGGGGCGCAGCCTCTCGTTCGAGGTGGAATACGTACTAAAGTTGCTTGAGGAGCGAGCCGACAACATCCTGCAGACCATAGGCAACATTTTCCGCAATCGCCAACCGTCTACCTCGATGCGTATCGAGCGCTCTGCAACCAACTCTACTTCGATCGAGTATTTGCTTTTGGATCTCAAAAAATACGTTCCGGGTATCTATGAATTGCAGGTAAATGTATCCGTCCCGACTGTGGAGGATTCTTTGACGCGAAAAATAAACTTTGAGCTCAAATGAACGAACAAAACAATGAAATCGATCTGCTGGAGGATCTCTACGGACGCATCATTCCCAAGTACGAAGAAGCACATGGAATTATGGCGGCGCTCCTTGATTTTCCGGCAAGCAGCGATCTGTGCTTTGTCGATCTGGGTTGCGGTTTCGGCGGACTGACGAAGCGCATTTTGGAGTCGTTTCCCTCTTCAACCATTTTCTGCGTCGACAGCGACGAATTGATTTTGCAGCGCATGAAGCAAAAACTCGCTGCGCATGCCGATCAAATCGTCCCCTTGGCCCGCAACCTCAACGACCAGGCTTGGATGCAGGACATCCGTCCTCCGGCCGCCATCCTTTCCTCCTTTACGCTCGACTTTTTGACGAGCGAAAGGCGGCAGGCTTTGCTGATTGAGGCGTTTCAACTATTGGAGCCGGGCGGAAGATGGGTCAGCTGCGAGTTCTATCGTTCGCCCGATGCGCGCGTCAATCGCGTTTTTTACGATCTGGAAATTCGCTTCATTCGCCAGGCCCTGGAGCAAGGCGAGGTGACGACGGATCAGCTCGATCGTCTTTCGGCTTCGAATCGTTTGCGCCATAACCAGCCGATGATGACCGTCGACGACATGAAGCTCCAGCTCCAGGCGGCCGGTTTCAGCAGCATCGATGTCCCTTGGCGATTTTTGAATTTGGCAATGGTTTCCGGCATTAAAGCATCTCGCTGAATGCTTGTATCCTTGTGCGTAACTGCTGAGACACCTTTTCAAGGAGCCATGATATGTGCGAATTCAAAGCGGCCTCCGCTTGGATGGCTTCCGCTCTGTTTCTGTGGATGATGATCTTTACTCAACCGCTAACATCACAGGAAACGACCGTGGTGAAAACAAGCGCAAAATCGAATTGGGAAACAGCCTATTCTGCCAAAGAACTGGGAGCGATCCGCCGAAACGGCCGCACCTTGTTTCGACTTTTTGCACCGCGGGCGACATCGGTCATTCTCCATCTCTATCGCGACGCCGAAGCCGAGAGCGGAGAACGCATCGCCATGCACCGCGATGCGGGAGGTGTTTGGGAGGCAGAGATCGAGCGTGACCTGCTCGGTTATTATTATTCCTACAGCGTCGATGGGCCTCGGGGTAAGGATGAGGCATTCGATCCTGAAAAGCAAATTGCCGACCCTTATTCTCGCGCCGTCGCCTCGCGCAACGAATATCAGCATCGGGCCCGCACTTTGATCGTGGACATGGCCGCTTATGATTGGGAGGGTGACATACGACCGAATTTGGCTTGGGAGGACCTCATCATTTATGAGTGTCACCTGCGGGATATGACCGCTCATCCCAGCTCCGGCGCAGATCCTGCAATTGCAGGCAGCTACCGTGCCTTTATACAGCCTTCTATTCGCGGCGGTATCAACCACATCAAGGCTCTGGGCTGTAACGCCGTCGAGTTTCTGCCGCTGCATGAATTCGGCAATATCGAGATTCCTTATCAGGTTCCGGCGGATGGAGTCGTCAACACTTGGAATCCCTATGCTCGCAATCATTGGGGCTACATGACGTCTTACTTTTTCGCGCCGGAATCCTATTACGCTTCGGGAGAGTCTTTGGCTTCCGGAAAGTTGTGCGGCATCGACGGCCGAGCAGTGAACGAGTTGCGCGATGTCGTCAAGGCGCTGCATCGCCAAGGCATCGCCGTTATTCTGGACGTGGTCTATAATCACGTCTCGCAGTATGATTGGAACTGCTTTAAACTGATCGATAAAAAGTATTATTTTCGTCTCAATCCTGACGGCAGCTATACTTCGATCAGCGGCTGCGGCAATGATTTCAAGACTGAAAGCCCAATGGGGCGCCGGATGATACTCGACAGCATCCGCTTTTGGATGGAAGAGTATCACATCGACGGTTTCCGCTTCGATCTGGCCGCCATGATCGATGCGGAAACGGGCGATGAGATCTATCGCCTTGCGCGGCAGATCAATCCCAACGTCATTTTGATCGCCGAGCCGTGGGGCGGCGGTTATAAGCCGGCTGAGTTCTCCCGACGCGGCTGGGCTGCGTGGAACGATCAGTTCCGCAACGGCGTCAAGGGTCAGAATCCGTTCAACGGCCAAAGCTTTATCTTCGGACGCTGGTTCGGAAACAATAGCTTAAAGACAATTAAACGTTACGTGATGGGCTCCTTGGCGGCTCACGGCGGCCTGTTTGTCGAAAAAGCGCATTCCGTGAATTACCTCGAATCCCATGACGATCACACGTTGGGCGATTTCATCCGCATCGGTTTGGGCGGTTCGGAAAAAGTCGACGATCCGGAGGCCAACGCCCGCCTGACTCCGGAACAACTGCGCATCAACAAGCTTGCCGCCCTGATTCTTTTCACTTCCCAAGGCCCAGTGATGATTCACGAAGGCCAAGAGTGGGCACGCAGCAAAGTCATTGCACCCGCCCCTGTCGACGATCCTAAAATCGGTTGGATTGACCATAACAGTTACAACAAAGATAATGAAACGAATTGGCTGAACTATCAACATGCCGATTGGAATCGGGAGCTTGTCGATTATTATCGCGGCCTGATTGCCCTGCGCAAAGCCCATCCTGCTTTCCGCCGCAGCCGTCCGCAGGATTTTAAATTTCTAACGACGCGCAAGAATCCTTTTGCTCTCGGCTATCTGATTCGAAAAGACGGCTCCGGCGATACGCACGATTTCATCGTATTGCTGAATGGTCATCGAGAGAAAAGCGCGGAATTTTCGCTGCCCCGCGGCCGATGGACGGTTGTAGCTGATGAATCCGGTTCGCAGCTTTATCGGCCGCTTTCTGATCATCACGTCCAAGTACCGCCCTCCAGCGGCATGATTCTGCAGAAATAAATCGTGCAGCCATCTCTTTCGCAAAAACCTCTGCGGTCGATTCTAGTCAAACCGGCAGGCTCGGTGTGTAATTTAGCCTGCCGATACTGCTTCTATTTGGGGAAAAACATCTCTCATAAACGCAACCTGCCGATGCGAATGAGCGAGGAAACGTTGCGAAGTCTGGTCAAGCAAATGATGCGACAGGGTGAACGAGAGGTGTCCTTTTGTTGGCAGGGCGGCGAGCCGACTTTGATGGGCATAGAATTTTACGAACGCGCCGTCGAGTATCAGATCCGTTTCGGCCGCCCCGGTCAGGTCGTCGGCAACAGCCTGCAGACCAACGGCGTGCTGATTGATCGCGACTGGGCTCTGTTTTTGCGCGATGCACGTTTCTTGGTTGGACTTTCTATAGATGGGCCTCAGCACATCCACGATCGTTATCGCGTTAGCAAAGGGCAGGGAAGCTGGGCAAGCGTCATGAAAGCGTTGGAAACATTGATGCGCTACGAGGTGCCCGTCAATGTCTTGACGGTCGTCAACGACTATTCCGTGAATTTTGCCGATGAAATTTACTCTTTTCACAAGCAGAATGGTTTGACATACATGCAGTTCATCCCCTGTGTCGAACGACGGCGGGATGACCCGCAAGAATACGCTTCTTTTACGGTTCCTGCTGAGGCATACGGAAGGTTTTTGTGTCGGTTGTTCGATCTTTGGTGGGACGATTTTCAAGACGGCAAGCCGACGACCATTATTCGCTGGTTTGATTCCGTGGCGGCAAACTGCGCGGGACTCGAACCGCCCGAGTGCACGCTGCAAACCGAGTGCGGTTCTTATCTGGTCGCGGAGCATAACGGTGATGTATTTTCCTGCGACTTTTTTGTCGATTCAGGGCATTATTTGGGAAATCTGCACAAGACCCCTCTGTTCGACCTGCTTAACAGTCCTCAACAAAAAAGCTTTGGCGCTGCTAAAGTTGATTTGCCTTCGGAATGCCGCTCGTGCAATTGGTTTTACCTTTGCAAAGGCGGATGTCCAAAGGATCGAAAAGGGAGCGGGAAAGAGCCGCGCAGTAACTATCTGTGCGGGGCTTATCGCGAGTTTTTTCGGCATGCGGAATCGCGGCTGAAAGAATTGGCGGAACGCGCCAAGCCGGCGCTGCGCTGAAACAAAAAAGGCCGCATTGGCGGCCTTTGTGCCGAAGGTGGGATTTGAACCCACACGAGCGTCAGCTCACACGGCCCTGAACCGTGCGCGTCTGCCAGTTCCACCACTTCGGCGATGCTTAAATATAAAAACCTGGTTTCAAAAAAGCAATAGATTTTCTCGGCTTTTTCTTGCTTTTCATGAACAAGAGTAGTAGATTACAGTTCGTCAATGATGGAAAAACAGATTGGGATCGGCAAAGCAGACAATCCAGCTGGTCAACCGCAAAGCCTTCAGCGAGTATGAAATTTTGGAGCGCTTTGAAGCAGGCATAGCTCTGGTGGGGACCGAGGTCAAGTCGCTGCGGCAAGGCCGTGCGTCCTTTAAGGACAGCTACGCCAAGGCATTGAACAACGAGCTGTGGCTGGTCAACTTTCACATTACGCCATATGATCACGGCGGCTATGCGAATCACGATCCTTTTCGTCCCCGCAAACTCTTGCTTCATCGCTATGAGATTAAACGGTTGATCGGCAAAATTGAGGAAAAAGGCCTTACCTTGGTGCCTCTGAAGGTTTATTTCAAGAATGGTCGCGTTAAAATTGAATTGGCATTGGCAAGAGGTAAAAAGATCTACGATAAACGACAGGATATTGCCAAACGGGATATGACCCGTGAAGCGCAGAGAGAATTAAAAAACAAATATCGAATCAAGATTTAACGGAGACTCTGTGAATCGAGCAAATGTTTTCGACGAGCTGCAGCGACGAGGCTTTGTTCAACAATTGACAGACCCGGATGAATTGCGCGAGCTCCTGGGACAAGAGGCGGTCACTTTTTACATCGGCTTCGACCCTACGGCCGACAGCCTGCATGTCGGCCATCTCATGGGCATCATGGCTATGATTCACATGCAGCGTTACGGCCATCGGCCGATTGCCATCGTCGGCGGCGGCACGGCAATGGTCGGGGACCCCAGCGGCAAGACCGAAATGCGCAAGATGCTGAGCCGAGAACAGATTGTCGAAAACACGCAAAAGATCAAGGCGCAGTTGATGCGTTATCTTGATTTCAGCGAGGGCCAGGCGCTCTTGGTGGACAATTACGAATGGCTGGGGAATTTGAACTACCTGGAGTTTTTGCGCGACATCGGCAGACATTTCAGCGTCAATAAAATGTTGTCCTACGAAACTTATAAGCGGCGCCTGGAGACCGGTCTCTCGTTTCTGGAATTCAATTATCAGCTGCTGCAGGCCTATGATTTTTATATGCTTTACAAGCGATACAACTGCCGACTCCAGATGGGCGGCGATGATCAATGGGCAAACATTCTGGCAGGTACTGATCTGATTCGTCGCCTTGAAGGGGTCAACGTTTACGGCCACACCTTTCCTTTGTTGACCACTGCCGACGGCAAAAAAATGGGCAAGACTGAAGCCGGGGCGCTTTGGTTGGACCCGCAAAAGACGCCTCCGTACGACTATTTTCAATACTGGGTAAATATAGACGATCGCGATGTCTATAAATGCTTGGCTTATTTTACATTGCTGCCGATGAACGAGATTGAGCGGGTCGAAGCAATGCAGGGCGCGGAACTGAACGCCGCGAAAAGAATACTGGCCTATGAGGCAACTAAATTGACTCATGGAGAGGAAAGTGCCAAATCGGCCTTGGCGGCGGCTGTTGCCGCATTCGGCGTCGTAGAAATCCCTGAGGATCTTTTGCCTTCGAGTACGATTCCTCGTGGGGTTGACTTGAGCAGCGAGGCGTCCATTCCGCATGCCGAAATCAGTCGATCCTTGCTCGAATCCAGGCCGTTATTGGTGGATGTGCTGGTTACTTTTCAACTGACTTCATCCAAAAGTGAAGGCCGTCGGCTCATCGACCAGGGCGGAATATACCTCAACGGCGACAAGGTTTCCGAGCGCGATGCGGTCTTGTCGGTGGAGCATGTGCGCGACAACAAAATTAACATTCGTCTCGGGAAGAAAAAGCACTTTTATTTGATTGTGGTTTAGTATATTGATTATTTTGAATAAAGACTCGATAAAAAGTGTGATCGGAAACGGACGACACGCAAAAAAGTTAGTAAATTCGGAAAAAAAGCCTTGACAAAAGGCCTGCTGTTGATTATATTTTAGGGCTTTGCTTCGGAGGGATGGAGTGAAGCGTGGGCGGCTCTTCCTGGTGAGGGGCTGTAGGAGTTCTTTGTCAGGCGTGCGAGGTCTTGAGCGTCTTTTGAGTTTGGCCTGGTTGAT
>JAPDPN010000105.1:0-4611 GCA_034506455.1 Candidatus Zhuqueibacterota bacterium
GCGCGCGCTGCCCTCGACTGGCCGGCGATGATCGAAACCGCGATCGATCCGCAAAAAGCCAAAGAATACCGCAACTCCATTGATCTTCCGGACGAGCAGGTCTGCTCCATGTGCGGCGCCTATTGTGCGGCAAAACGTTCGCGGGAGCTGTTTGTAAAATCCGAATGAATGCACAAAAACGCCCGCAGAGATTCCGCTTGCCCTTTTGCTCGGCATATCTTAATTTTTTCAAAAGCGCAAAAAAGGAGCTATGAATTCGCGAATCGATCTTTTGGGCGTCCTGCAAAAGGACTACAGCACTGCCGAGCCGACAAGCCGCCCTCTGTTTCCAGGGGTGCGCTTTTACTGCCTTATGGTCGCACAAGTGCTGGCGGCTTCGCGCAAAGCCAAGCGCGGCATATTTACGCATGAAGACTATTATCGGCACGGCCTTGCCGTATTACGCGCCGTCGAGCGCGTCGGCGGCCGCATCGAAATCAGCGGCGTCAGCCAAGTTCCGCAGTTTCCAGGCCCCTATGTTTACGTCGCCAACCACATGAGCGTGTTGGAGACCATCATCCTTTCCTCCATGCTCTATCCGATCGGCGAGCATACGTTCATTGTCAAGCAAAGCCTGATCGATTATCCTGTCTTTAAACATATTATGCGGGCCATGGACCCCATTGTCGTCGGTCGCGTCAACCCGCGCGAAGACCTCGAGGTGGTGCTGCGCGAAGGCGTAAAAAAGCTGCAGGACGGCATCAGCGTGGTGGTTTTCCCGCAGCATACGCGCACGACGGAATTTATACCGGAGAAATTCAACACCTTGGGGATCAAGTTGGCCAAGCGCGGCGGCGCGACCGTGGTACCCATTGCCCTTAAAACCGACTTTTGGGGGCAGGGCAAACTGATAAAGGATTTCGGCAAAATTCATCCGCAAAAAACCGTACGCTTTCGATTCGGTGCGCCGACCTCAATCTCCGGAGACGGTCGGCAGGAGCATGCGGCGATTGTTCGGTTTATCGGCGACACCTTGGCCGAATGGGAAGCGCTCGATCAATCGGCCAATAAAGCGCGCAGCCGGCTTTCATCCTGATAGCCGACCAGCACATCAGCAATCTTGCCCTCTTTCACCAAGATGACGGTCGGCGTGGCCATGACGCCGAATTTTTGCGCCGTACGGACATCACGCGAAATATCCTCGAGCAAGATGCGCTTGTCCTGTTGCGCCAGACTTCTGACGATCGGCGTCATCGGTTTGCAGGCGCGGCAAGAAGGGTTATAAAAGTAAAACAGCACCTTGCCGCGGCGCATCAGCGCATCCAGCCTGCCGCCCAATTGCGGAACATCTTTTCCCCGCTTGGACTGCATCTTTCGGACCATAACGATCTGCAAAACCACAAACAAAACGAGGACCGTCAAAATGATTCCAAGAGCGATGAGCATTTTATCCTTCCGCGATTAAATGATTTTCGTCTGCCTCGATAAATTTTATTTATTGATTGCAACGAAAAACTGTAAATTGCTTTATCGAATTTTTCGGATGCTTTAACGGCGTAAAAGATTCAAAAGCAAATCATTCTGCCGCTATCTTTCGAACTGACGGTTCTATTTTTGGAAAGACAGAGGAAATTATGCCAAAGACCTTTCACTACAAACTGAATGTCCGCAGCTACAACCTTGACTCTTTCGGTCACGTCAACAACGCCGTTTATTTGAACTATCTCGAAGAGGCACGCTGCAACTATCTGGAGCAGATGGGCCTAAGCTTTATGGACTTTCATCGGCTGAAGGCGTTCGCGTTTGTGGTCAGTGCGCATATCGACTACAAATCGCCCGCCAGGTTCAATGATTTGCTCGACATTCAAGGTCAATTCAGCAGAGTGAGGCGCAGCAGCTTTTCCACCCGCTTTGTCATTTATAATGAGACGACACAGAGGATTTGTGCCGAGGCGGACATGAGCTTTGCCTTTGTGGATGAAGAGGGCAAGGTCATCCCCATGCCGTCCTTGTTTCGCGATAAAATTTTGCAGGCTTGTGAACAAGATTAAGGAACAAAGGCGTAAAGGACGCCGGCGCGTTCAGCTTGTTCGCGCGTTTACCAAAATGGGAGCCGCATCCCGCAGCCAGGCGCGGCAATATATTCTCGACGGCCGCGTGACGGTCAACGGCAAAGTCGTACGGCACATTTTAGAATATGTCGACCTCTTTCGCGACGATATTCGCCTGGACGGCCAAAGCCTGAGTCTGGTTCGTGAGCATACCTACCTTCTGTTGAACAAGCCGCGCGGTTACGTGACGACGCGCAAGGATCCCGAAGGAAGACCGACGATCTATGACCTTTTGCCGCCGCTTAACCGCTGGATCTTTCCGGTCGGCCGCCTGGACATGGACAGCGAAGGCCTCTTGCTGCTGACTGATGACGGCGCTCTGTCGGACTTTTTAACCGAGCCTGAACATCATATTCCCAAAAGATATAAAGTACTCATCGACCGGCCGCCGGCGGAGCAGGATCGTCGAAGACTCGAGTCGGGCGTACGCATTCGCGGCTACCTCACCAAGCCCTGCCGCGTCAAACGAATCGGTCCGGACGAAGCGGGCTATTGGATTTCAATCACGCTGACCGAAGGAAAAAACCGCCAAATCCGTTTGATGCTGGATGTTCTCGGCTATCGTGTCCTGCGCCTCATCCGCACCCATATCGGTCCGCTGGCGCAGGGCGAGCTGCAGGCGGGTGAATGGCGGTACCTGCGCAAAAAAGAGATTGAAGCTCTGAAATCCCTGCAGATTGCTGCTGCAAGCAGGAAAGAAAGCGACAAGTCCAACCAGGTTTCCGCAATTTAAGGAATCGGCTGCGGATCAGCGGCGCCGTCGATTTGCCTAATTTGAGCTCCGCTGTAAACTTGACAACGAAAGGAGAGCTATGGAACGAAGGGAGTTTTTGTTGTCCGCCGTTGCGGCGACAGCCGCAGCGATCTCGCCGATAAAGGCCGAAGAAACCGACTCGCGTTGTTTCTATGAGTGGATCCGCTACGAGTCTCTCAATAATTCGCAGAAAGGGAGGGTGGATCAATATCTTTCGCAGGCGCTTGTTCCGGCGCTCAATCGCCTCGGCATCGAACCGATCGGCGTCTTCCGGCCGCGTTTCGGCGCCGACGGCCGCGATACCTTTGTCCTGATTCCGCATCCGTCCATAGACTCTTTTTTGACCACAGGAAAACGTCTTGCCGAGGATTCCGAATTTCAGAAAACCGCTGGCGAGCTGGTGGATCCGGAAATGAGCAATCCCCTCTTCCATCGTCAGGAGACCTGGCTGCTGCGCGCGTTTTCGCACCTGCCCAAGCCGGAGATCCCGCTGCATCTGCGCGGCAAGCGCGACCGCATTTTTGAGGTCCGCATCTATGAAAGCCACAGTCAGGTCAAAGCGGCGCTCAAAATCGAGATGTTCAATGAGGGCGGCGAAATTGCTTTGTTTAAAGAGACGGGACTCAATCCGGTAATTTTCGGAGAGACGCTGGCGGGCGCCAATATGCCGAATCTTCTCTACATGCTGGGTTTCGAAAGCATGGAGGAACAGGCGGCGGCGTGGCGCCGTTTCATCAACAGCGAAGGGTGGGCCCAGATGAAGGATTTGCCGCGCTACAAAGACACGGTCTCTTCCATAACCGACATCATCCTTTCTCCGACCGGTTATTCACAGATCTGAAGCAAGGCGCCGGCTGTCCTTGGATTTCTTTTTTATTCATAGCGCAGGGCTTCCACGGGATCAACGGAGGCCGCTTTGCGCGCCGGAAAGAGTCCGGCAAAGAGTCCAACCAGAGCGAGAATGCAGACCGCCGTCAGAACGACGGCTGAAGACAGCATCGGCCGCCCCAGAAACTGCATGGCGCCGTCGCCGCTTATCGGAATCATGCGCACAAGTCGGACGACGGCTATGGAAATCAGCAGACCAAGGCTGCCGCCGATAAAGCTCATCAGCAAAGACTCGAAAACGAATTGAAAAATGATGTGCCGACGTTTTGCGCCGACGGCCCGCTTGATGCCGATTTCGCGGGTTCGCTCCTTGGCGACGACATACATGATATTGGCGACCCCGACGCCGGCGATCACCAAGGTCATGCCGCCGATGACGCCGAGAAAGATGTTGAGGCCTGTGAACACTTTGGCCCCTTGCCGCTCCGCCTCGACCATATCCCAAATGTAAAGCGCGCGTTCGTCCTTGGGATCAAAAAGATGCTTGCGGCCGAGGATCTCTTTGGCGCGGTTGATGACGCGTTGGGTCTCCAGAGGACTGCGCGCATGCAGAATCAGCTCGCCGATATAGCGATTACCGTAGAGGGTCTGGAACGTCGTAAATGGAATGATGGCGCGACGATCGTCCGGACCGTTGTTCATGGCCGTCTGCAGCTTTTTCGGCAGGGTGCCGATGACTGTAAAGGGGATGCCGTCGATGGTGATGACATCGCCGACCGGATTTTCCCGACCGCAGATTTCCTTGGCAATCTCGCCGCCCAAAAAAACGACGCGCCGCCGTTCCTTCAGATCTTCTTCATTAATGAATCTGCCGCCCGGCGCCGGATACATGCGGCGCAGTACTTCGAACTGGGGCCAGACCCCTTCCATGTGCGTGTA
>JAPDPN010000105.1:4711-9917 GCA_034506455.1 Candidatus Zhuqueibacterota bacterium
CTCATGATCAGGCGCCGTTTGGCTCCAACCGACCGTTTGATACCGATTTCGCGCGTTCGTTCTTGAACCACAACGTACATGATGTTGGCCAGGCCGATGCCGCCTACCACCAAGGTCACGGCGCCTATAAAGCCGAGAAAAATCTGAAAGCCGAGGGAAAAGTAGTAGATGAATTTGTCCATCTCGGTCGTATCCCAAATGCCGAGGGCGTTTTTGTCGGTGGGGTCAAAAATATAGCGACGGCCGAGCACCTGATAGATTTTATCCCGCACGATCTCATTTCGGGTAGGATCCTGAATTTGATAGACGAAATTGCTCAGATAACGCCATCCGTAAAGCGATTCAAAGGTGGTCGATGGAATAAAAACGCGATCCTGATCGCGATAGGAGTAGCTTGAAGGCTGGGTCTTTTTTTTCAAGACGCCGATGACCATAAAAGGGGTCTCACCGATGAATACGGTTTTGCCGACGGCGTCGGCATTCTCGCCGAAAAGCAGGTCGCGAATGGCGTTGCCGAGAAAAACCACCCGCCGCTTTTCCGCCATATCCATGTCGTTGATCCAGCGGCCGCCTTCACATTCTATGATGTTGCGCATCAGGCCGTATTCCGGCATGACGCCGGTCACCGGCGGTTTGGCGATGCGGTCGCCGTTGCGAACCGGGCGCTCATAATAAATGTATTCCCCACTGATGGCGCTGAACTCGCCGATCTCGCGACGAAGCAGCTCGATGTCGGCCATCGTAAAGCGAATCCTGCGGCCGTAATTGTATCCCTGCCACGCTTTGGTGGTCGTTCCCGGCCATACGATGGCGATCCGTTCGCCCATGCCGTGCATATTTTTTTTCATCGATTTTTCGACGCCGGTGCCGAAAGACAAGAGAAGCACCACCGTCATCGTTCCCCACACCAGCCCGAATAGGGTCATAAAGGTGCGCGACTTGTATTGACGAAGATAGAAAAATATTTGACGAATCGTATCTCGTAAATCGAGCATAGGCTCTTTCTAGATAATCTCTCGGATTTCCTTTTCCAGAACCTCCTGCCCTTCCTGCAGACCTTGCAGAATTTCCACGGTTATGGCATCGCTGAGGCCTGTTTTGATCAGAACTTTTTCTTTCTCCTTTTCGCCTTTGGGAACAAAGACATAGGTGGAATCTCCGGCAAAGGTGACCACTCTTTCCGGCAGGGATAGAACGCTGTCGCGTTTGGCGATGATGATGGAAGCATTGGCCGAATAACCGGCACGGAGTACGGCGCCGTCGGTCTCGGTAATGACGATCTCGATGGGAAAGACCGTCTGGTTGTCCTGTTTTTGCGCTTTGAGCGAGATCAACTTTACGCGCCCCTTCACCTTTTTTCCGGGCAGGGCGCCGATCTGCAGCTCGGCCGGCATTCCCTCGGTAATCTTGCCGACATCAATTTCATCCACTGTACCTTTGAAAAGCAAATCCTTCATGTCGGCCATGCGCAGCAGCGGCGTACCAGGTTGATAGGACGTCAAAGGTACGACCGGATCGCCGATATTAACCAGCTTTTCCAAAATATAGCCGCTGATCGGCGCCTTGACCACCGTCTCCACGGTCATCCCGGAAGAACGCACTTTGCCTTTCTCGAGCAGCTGGAGCTGATCCTGAGCCGATTTGAGTCGCAACTGAGCTTCGTCATAGCGGCGCAGCAAATCTTCATATTCGCGATCGGAAAGCAGTCCTTTCTCCTTCATCACCTTCTGGCGCGCCAGTTCCTTCTGCAGGCTGCCGGTCTCGATTTCCAGGATTTCGACCTCTCTTCTGGCCTGCACCAACTCCAATGGTGTGGGGTCGGGATTGATTTCGACGACGACCTGCCCTTTTTCGACATAGTCCCCGGCTTCGACATATAACCTGCCGACCACTCCGCTCACTTTGGCTTTGACGGCGATCTCATTGATGGGCTCGATGGCGCCGACAGCCAACGCTTTCTGAACGATCGTCTTGCGTTCGACCTTGACTGTTTTGCGCGGCGCACTGCCTTTTTCCGTTTTATTCTTTAGGATGCCGAAAGCGACTCCAATAACGACAACGGCAGCCGCGCCGATCCAAAAGAGCCGTTTACGCTTCTTGCTTCTCATTCCTTTCCTCCGCGGGCGTTCAAAGCAGTTTAATCGAATAGAAGGCAAAACGATATACGCAGGAAAAAAGTCAAGGTTACAAAAGGCGGGGAAATAAAAAAGCCCTCGTGGAGAGGGCTCGAGATTATCCGAGATATTTTCTTAATGGATCCAAACGCGACCGATGCCGAAGTCGGCGCAAAGCCTTTTCTTTGATTTGACGAACGCGTTCGCGGGTCAATTCAAAGTACTCGCCGATCTCCTCGAGGGTCAGCGGCCGATCGCCGTCCAATCCAAAGTAGAGCTTGACGATTTCCGCCTCCCGAGGTTTGAGCGTGCTGAGCACTTTTTCGATCTCTTCCCGCAGAGACTCGCGCATCAACTTGCCGTCGGGCGGCTCGTAGCGGTCGCTTTCGAGCACGTCCAACAGGCTGTTGCCCTCGTCCTCCTTGAACGGTTCATCCAAAGAGAGATGCCGCGCCGAGGTTTTGATGACGTCGGCCACTTCATGATCGCTCATTTCCATGCGGTCGGCAATTTCCGCCATGCTCGGCTCGCGGCCGAATTCTTTTTCCAGCTCTTCCAGGGCGCGGCCGACTTTGTTGATGGCGCCGACGCGGTTAAGCGGCAGACGCACAACGCGTGACTGTTCGGCCAGCGCCTGCAGGATCGACTGACGAATCCACCAGACGGCGTAGGAAATAAATTTAAAGCCGCGGGTCTCATCGAAGCGTTGCGCTGCTTTGATCAGGCCCAAGTTGCCCTCGCTGATCAGATCCTGAAGCGGCAAGCCTTGCCCCTGATACTCTTTGGCCACGCTTATGACAAAGCGAAGGTTGGCCTTGACGAGCTCGTCCAGCGCCTGCGTATCGCCCTGATGAATTCGACAGGCCAGCTCGATTTCCTTTTCCGGCGGTAAGGGCGAATAATTGCCGATCTCTTCAAGGTACTTTTCGATGGACTCTTTGGTCCGTACCTCTTTTTGTTTTTTTGATTTTTTGTTCATGCGGCTTTTGCGTACCTGATCGTGTGGAAGCTGTGATCGTTTTTCGACGTTATTTTCGATGATCGTGATCTGATATAAAACCGAGGCATAAAGGACTCAAGGTGATGATTTGTAGGCGATGCCGAATATGCGCATCATATAATTTACAAAAAAATTAATCAAAAATCAATTTTAGTTTTACCTATCAACGATCTCTTTGATGCCTATAATACAAAAAAGTTGCCTGTTTTATTTCAAGAAAGCAATCGTCCGATGACCGTTAAAACATATTCTAATCCTTGATCGTCGACATCCAAATGGGTTACAAAACGAACCCTGCGGTCGGAAATCGGTAAAGCAAGAACGCCGTTTTCCTGCAGTTCTCTGCAGAACTGCGGAGCAGATTTGTTGCCCTTTAGTTCTGCGATGACGATGTTGGTCTGCGTTGCCGCCAAGTCGACTAAAGCCCCGCGTTCATTCAAAAACTCGGCCAGAGTTCTTGCCCGCCGGTGATCTTGGGCCAATCTCTCAATGTGATGATCCAGAGCATATAATGCCGCGGCCGCCAGGATGCCCGCCTGTCGCATGCCGCCGCCTTGGACTTTGCGCCGTCGGTGAGCCCGTTCGATGAATTCCGCCGATCCGACCAGAATCGAACCGACCGGCGCTCCGAGGCCTTTGGAAAAACAGAGGGAAACTGAATCGGCTGTTCTGCACCATTCCGCTAAAGGGATTCCGGTCGCAACCACGGCATTCCACAGCCTGGCGCCGTCCATGTGCACGGCCAGGCCGCGTTCATCGGCCAAGGCGCGAATGCGGACTAGTTCCGACAGCGGGAAAACGGCGCCTCCAGCGCGATTGTGCGTATTTTCCACCTCGATCAAAGCGGTGTGAGGATAATGATGATCCGCCGGGCGAATCGCCTCGGCAATTTGCTGCGCCGTGATGACGCCCCGCTCCCCTTTGAGCGGATGCAGTTGCACACCCGAAAGCTGCGCTGCGCCTGCGCCTTCATAATTAAAAATATGGCAGCCGTACTCGCAGATCACCTCATCGCCGGGGCGAGCATGGACAAATAATGCGATCTGATTGCTCATCGTGCCGCTTGGCACAAACAAAGCGGCTTCTTTGCCGGTCATTTCGGCAACGCGACGCTGAAGCTCATTGACCATTGGATCTTCGCCGAACACGTCGTCACCTACCGGCGCGGCAGCCATGGCTTCCCGCATTGCCGCCGTCGGTTTGGTGACCGTATCGCTGCGTAAATCGACTATTTGTCGCATCGCTGCACCCATCAATGGCGAAAATGGCGTCTGCCGGTAAACACCAAAGCCATGCCGTGCTCGTCGGCGGCTTGAATGACCTCATCGTCGCGCACCGAGCCGCCCGGTTCGATGACCGCCGTCGCACCGGCTCGAGCCGCGGTATCGATGCCGTCCCGAAAGGGGAAAAAGGCATCGGAAGCGACCACTGAGCCCTTTAAGCTCAAACCTGCAGCCGCCGCCTTTTCGGCCGCAATCCGGGCCGAATCAACGCGCGACATTTGTCCGGCGCCGATGCCCAGCGTTCTATTTTCGTTCGCGTAAACAATGGCGTTGCTTTTCACCCATTTGGCGACGCGCCAACCGAATTCCATAGCTCGGCGCTCCGCTTCAGTAGGCTGACGTTTGCTGACCACTTTCCACTCGCTCGGAGGCGAAGAAGCCAGGTCGCGATCCTGGACCAACAGGCCGCCGTCGACGCTGCGGATGTCCCACGCCTGCGCAGGTATTTCGATAGGCCATTCGATCAGTCGTAGATTCTTTTTCTTGGTCAAAATTTCCAGAGCTTCGGCAGAGAAAGCGGGCGCTACAACGACTTCGGTAAACACCTCGGCAATCTTGGCGGCAACGGCGGCTCCGATCTCGCGGTTGGCGGCAACAATGCCGCCGAACGCCGAGACTGGGTCGGTGCTCAGCGCCAGGTCGTAGGCCTCGGTAAGGTCGTCGGCCAGGGCTGCCCCGCAGGGATTGGTGTGTTTGATGATCGCCACGGCCGGCTGCTGAAATTCCAGCACCAGACCAATTGCCGCGCTCAGATCAAGGAGGTTATTGTAGGAAAGCTCCTTGCCGTGAAGCTGCCGCGCCGCGGCAAT
>JAPDPN010000106.1:0-9746 GCA_034506455.1 Candidatus Zhuqueibacterota bacterium
TTGGGATAGTTTTGCGCCAGAGCAAACTCGGTCGGTTTTACAGCGTCGGCAACAACCGAGGGAGAAAGGTTCATGAGCACCAGATTGTCCAATCCGAGCCACGACTGGCCGTTTTCGCTGACGTTGTCGAACCAGATGCCGAGCAAATGACCGACCGCCTCCGGATGCTCCGCCGCCTTGAAGGCGATTTCATAAGGCATCATCTCGCCGGTAATCTCGAAAATGTCACCGGCGATCGGCACTTTATTCCCCGCATCATCCACATAAATGAACAAAGCTTCCAATAAGGTCGCCGCCCAGGTTATGCGGGAATCGAACGCCAGATGGATTTCGTCGTTCGGCTGAATCACATAGTCGGTAATTTGATAAACCGAGGAATCGGCGCCCATCAAAAAGGCCGTGTATTCGCCGTCCGTAGGGGTATATCCGGTCTCTACGCCGGAATCCCAAGGAACGGTATCGCTGGTCCAGCCCGGCACATCCTCCAGCGCGCCGCTCCAGCTGGGATCGGCACATTCGCCGTCCCATCCCTTGATCTTTCCGACACCCGGCTCTTCGAAACTCGGATTAACAAGAGGAATAAAAGTCTGAGCCGACAGAGGGGTGCCCAAGAGGACGACCGTCAGCAGAACAACCGTTACAAGCTTCATCAATGACCTCCTTTCATGTGTCCGATTTTTAAAAAATCATCAGGCCTCGGCCGTACATTGCTATCCCAACTTTTCGCTGATCGATTTGGCCTGCATGAACAATCCCAAATAATCCATGCCGCCTGCTTTTGAATCGGTGCCGCTCATGTTGAACCCTCCGAAAGGATGCGCCCCTACCATGGCGCCGGTGCATTTGCGGTTGATGTAAAGATTGCCGACGAAAAACCGCCGCTTCGCCAAATCGATTTTATAGCGGTCGCGTGTGAAAACGGAACCGGTCAGCCCGTATTCGGTGGCATTCGCCATTTCGAGCGCCTGTTCGAAGGAATGAGCTTTGAGAACGGCCAAAACGGGGCCGAAAATTTCTTCCTGGTCGAGGCGCGCTCCCGGCTCGACATTTTTAAAGATTGTCGGCTGGATATAATAACCGTTGCCCGGCGCTTTGCCGCCGCCGCACACCAACTCGCCCTCCGTCTTGCCGATTTCGATATACTCCAGGATCTTTTGTTCCGATGCAGCATTGATTACCGGCCCCAGAAACGTGTCGAATTCTTTGGCCGGACCGATCGTCAGCTTTTTCGCTCGATCGACGATCATGTCCACGAATCTTTCATAGATTTCCGCCGCAACGATCAGCCGGGAACAAGCCGAGCACTTTTGCCCCTGATAACCGAAAGCCGAGGCGATGACGGCAGTGGCCGCTTCGTGGAGATCTGCATCCGGTTCCACGATGATTGTATCCTTGCCGCCCATTTCGGCAATGACCCGCTTGATCCATTTTTGTCCCGGACTTAGCTTTGCCGCCAGCTCGTTGATGCGTAACCCTACCTCTTTGGAGCCGGTAAAGCAGATGAATCGGATCTTTGGGTGCTGCACCAAATAGTCGCCGATTTCAGCTCCGCTGCCGGGGAGGTAGCTCAAAATGCCCGCCGGTAAACCCGCCTGACGCAGAATCTGCACCAACTGGTAGCCGATGACCGGCGTATCGCTGGCCGGCTTGAGCAGTACGGCATTGCCGGTGACGATTGCCGCGACGGTCATGCCGGTAAGAATCGCCAACGGAAAATTCCAAGGTGGAATGACGGCGCCTATGCCCAACGGCAGATAGCGCAGCTCGGTCATTTCGTTGGGGAACGGCGTCACGCCCTTGATTTCGCTCCAGCGAATCATTTCCCGCGCATAAAATTCGCAAAAATCGATGGCTTCAGAGGTGTCGGCCTCGGCCTCCTGCCAATTTTTTCCCGCTTCGAGGATAAGCCAGGCGTTCAACTCGTACTTGCGCTTGCGCATCAACTGTGCAGCGCGCAGCAGCACCGCGGCACGCTCGTCAGGCGGTATGCAGCGCCACTTTTGCCACGCTTCTTCGGCCGCGGCAATTGCCCGATCTACTTCATGCTTGCCCGCTTTGTAAAAGGTGCCGACCACTTGGTCCTTTTCAGAAGGATTGTAGCTCTTTAATAGTCGGTCGGTTTTAATTTCCTGATCATTGATCCAAAGCGAATACTTGCGGTCGAATTGTCTTTCCGCGGCTTTAATCGCTTCTTCCTGAGCTTTACGATGCTCGAGAATTGAAAAATCCATGTAGGGTTCGTTTCTAAATTCGGTCAGCATGGCAACCTCCTTTCCCTGCTTTGACGAACTCGGGGTGATTCTATTCTCTTTGCGAAGATCGGGCAGCCTGCGGCCGATACCGATCCGCCTCGTGGTAAAAAGTGATCAAGGCTGCCGCGATCATTGCCGCTGCGTCTTTGGGCAACGGCCGTGATTCGTGCAGAACATCGAGCGGTCGACTAAGGGCATAGAGCAGAAAAAGGGCCACAGCGAGCCGCAGCGGCAACAGCAGCAATAGGCTCTGCAGCTCCGACCCGCGTATTTCTTCCTCCGTCAAGCCGAAAAAATGGGCAAATTGGCAGAGGTGGTTCAAGGTCATCCCCAACATAATTTCAGCGACCGATTGATAGTCTTCTTGGCGCAAATGATTTTTCAGCTCTGCTGCAGCTTTTTGATTGACAGGATTTTTCGCCAAGTTATCGATGATTCGCCATAACTCTGCCTTGCCGTTCTGCAGAAAAGCGGCATCAAAAGTCTCGGCAAAGATGCGGCCCGGCTCAGCGCCGTTCGGCGATTTACGCGGATCGAGCCATTCGTCTACTGCGTAGGTAATGGACAGCCAGCGATTCCTCGGCGTCGGTTCGGAAGCGTCGAGATAAAGGTTCTCCAAATCGCGGTATTCTTCTGCGGAAAAAAGTGATGTGATGACCGCATCCAGAGGCGTCTCCTCATCCCACAGAAAGCCCAGCTCCGCCGCTTCCTCCAACTGTTGACGGCATTCCAAAATACGGCCCCGGCGATAGGCGTTTACAGCTGCAAGAAAGTGAAGTTCCGGACTTTCATCATTGATCGCCAACGCGCGCTCGATCTCCCGCGCGACCGCCTCCGGGGAGTCGGCTAAAAAGCGCGCCAGCTCCTTTTCAGCCTGATCGGGCGGGCCGTCGTTAAGGTAGATGAGGACCTTTTGCAGGCCGGAAGCCGAATTCATGTACTATTTCCCAGCCTTTTAACTGTCTGCTTTCCTTTGTTTGAGGGCGGCGATGATTTCTTCGTTGGTCGGGAATCTGCCGGTTGCCTTTTTGGAAAAAATAAGCTCGCCGTCACAGCGAACTTCAAAAACTCCTCCGCTCGATTGGATAAGATCGGCCTTGAGGCCGAGTTGATTCTGTATCTCCAGCGCCAGACCGGCTGCACGGGGATAATAGTTTCACATCATGCAGTATTCGATGGATACTTTCATAACGTCCCCTTTCAATTTAGATTTTCAGGATTCAAAGCCGAAAGATCTTCGGTGACAAACCTTCCGTCGCGCCGAATGAGCTGATCATCGAAATAGATATCGCCGCCGCCGTATTCCGGTGTCTGGATGCATACCATATCCCAATGAATGCTGGAGCGGTTGCCGTTATCGGCTTCGTTCTCATAAGCGGCGCCGGGCGTCAAATGGAAAGATCCGCTGATTTTTTCGTCAAACAAAATATCCAGCATCGGTCGGGTGATGAAAGGGTTGACGCCGAGTGAGAATTCACCAATATAGCGGGCTCCCTCGTCAGTGTCCAGCACCTCGTTCAGATGGTCGCTCTTGTCCGAAGATGCGCGGATGATCCTGCCGCGTTGAAACTCTAACGTCACGCCCTCATGCACCACGCCTTGATAAATCGTCTTGGCAGTATAACGGATGACGCCTTCGACTGATTCCCGCAGAGGCGCCGTAAACACTTCGCCGTCCGGCAAATTGCGTTCTCCGGCGCATTTGATTGCTGGCATGCCTTTAATGGAAAAGCTGAGATCTGTGCCCGGCCCGATGATGCGGACGCGGTCGGTCTTTTGCATACGCGCGACCGGCGCATCCATGGCCTGCGACATTTTTGCGTAATCAAGCGTGCAGACGGTAAAGTAGAACTCTTCGAAAGCTTCACTACTCATGCCGCCGGACTGCGCCATGGAAGGGTGAGGCCAGCGCAAAACGACCCATTTGGTCTTCGGCACTCGGACTTCAAGATGAACCGGCTTGAGCCAATGTGTTTGATACAGCTTCATCCCCGCGGGGGAAACGTCGGAAAATTCCATGGCGTTAAAGCTGCCGCGCAGCCCGACATAGGCATGCATTTTCCGCATGCGCACTGCTTCGAATTCGCCGGCAAGGCGCATCGCCTGTTCGCTTTCGCAACGGTAGAGTTCACGGAGGACGGCATTCTGTTTGAGGCTGACGAACGGATGCGCACCGACCGCTTTAATGCGCCGAATGAGCGCAATCACCATTTCCGATGGAACGTCGGTCGCTTCGATCAGAATGTTCTCATCCGGCTGCAAACGCGTGGAATGAGAGACGATCACTTCGGCCAAGCGGTCATATCGAGGGTCCTGCATAGAGCTCCATTTGTTCAGCGATTGAAATATAGAAAATATAGCCGGTATTGTCAACAAATCCATGCATTGACGGTCGCCTTTTCACTTGCGATTCAGCAGGAATTTGGCTAAAATTCAGCGTGTCGGAGATAGAAAGATGAAGGAATGTCCAGGCTGCGCAATGGCGGTCGAGGAACGCTGCGATCGTTGCCCGATCTGCGGATACGAATTCCCTATCGAGAAAAAGCACCGTAAAGGGACGGCGATCGTTCTGCTGATCCTTTTCAGCTATCCTTTGCTGCAGGCGATAAGGCGGTTGGTGCAGGCCTTCCTGTCACCGTGAACAGCGACGCAGCCTGCAGGGTGTGTGAGCAATTGTTTTTTATTCAGCAGTCGAATAGTTTTTTCCAACGGCCGAGATAATACCTAAGCTGACAGGATGGCTCAGTGAAGCTTTTTCTTTTTGATATCGACGGTACGCTGGTACTGAGCGGCGGGGCGGGTAAGCGCGCCATGAATCGGGCTTTTGCCGATCTTTACGGCGTTGAGGATGTGATGGAGGGCATTCCGCTTTCCGGCCGCACCGATGACCGCATCATGATGGATGCCTATGCCAAGGCGGGCATCGAGTTTTCCCGCGCCGAGCTGGAACGCTTTAAAGAGCGCTATTTTACTCTGTTGCCGACCGAGATTTCCAAAAACGGAGGCGATAAGCGCGTAATGCCCGGCGTCAAGGAGCTGCTCTCGGCGCTCTCCCGCCGAAACGACTCGGCGCTTGGGCTTTTAACGGGAAACTGGGAGCGCAGCGGACGCATCAAGATCGCCTATTTCGGCCTCGACTCCTATTTCCCGTTCGGCGCTTTTTCCGATGATTCGAGCGACCGCGAAGCGCTGGTGCCGATTGCCGTCGAACGATTTCGGAGATTGTACGGCGTCGAGCCGTCGCCGCGGCACGTGTACGTCATCGGCGATACGCCGGCCGATATTTTATGCGCCAAACCGCACGGCGTCGTGTCCGTGGCGGTGGCGGCAGCCGCTCACTCGGTCGATGAGTTGCGCAGATATCAACCGGATCTTTTGTTTCCTGACCTGACCGATTTGGAGACAGTCCTGAAAGCCTTTAACGGATAGAAGGAGGGAACATGCAAATCAAAACGGTGCAAATCGAAAATCCCGATCAACTCAACTTTATATTGGGACAGTCTCATTTCATTAAGACCGTTACCGACGTCCACGAAGCGCTGGTCGGAGCCGTGCCGGGCATCAAATTCGGGCTGGCCTTTTGTGAAGCGTCGGGTCCGCGCCTGGTACGCCGAAGCGGCACCGATCCGTCTCTCGTAGAACTGGCCGTGAAGAATCTGTTGGCGATCGGCGCCGGTCACAGTTTCATCCTCTTTATCAAAGACGCCTTTCCCATCAACATTCTCAAAACGCTTTGGAACGTGCCGGAAATCGTGCGCTTTTTCTGTGCCACATCCAATCCGGTAACGGTGATACTCGCCGAAAACGAGCAGGGACGCGGCATTCTCGGCGTCATCGACGGTCAGAGTCCTCTCGGCGTAGAAAGCGATGAGGATGTGGCCAAGCGGCAAAAATTTCTGCGCGACATCGGCTACAAGCTCTAAGCGGCTACGAAATCCATAATAGAGCTGCGGCCGTTACTTGCCATTCGTTTTTCCTGCTCAGCAATAACAACTCGCCCACGGCGGCCAATGGCCCCCAGTATGTGGAGCGATAGATGAGCGCCTGGGTTTTTTCGCGGTTAAAGCCGACGCGGGAAAAGTGCACGATTGCGGATGCGTCCGGAAATTTTGTCCTCAGCTCGAGAATCGGCGGTATCTCGCTTTGAGGAACAAGATAATAACGGACAGCGGTTCCGGTCGGCAACTGCAGCGGAACAGGGGTACGGTTGACAAGATTAAAGTTTGCTAACGTTTCGACCTGCAGTCCAGGCAGCTTTTCCAAAAGCTGCGTCGAAGGCATGAGGTTATAATTGACTGTTGAGTCGGGAATGACCACAACTATCTTACCTTCCCGCCCCATATCGTCCAAAATCGCGCGATAGACCGCCTGTTCTTCTTCAACTGCAGCAGACGGCTCTATTGGCGAGAAAGATCGTGTGCAGGCGGCAATAAAGAGCAGTGTTCCTGTTGCAAGTTGTCTAAAAGTCATCTCGCCACCACCATTCTTGTTATTTCGACTTTATCGTTAATGATCGTGCGGCAGAGGTAGACGCCGTTCGGTACGATCCGGCCTTGCCGATCGCGGCCGTCCCAAACGATGCGATGAACGCCGGACGGAAGAACTTGATCTACGAGTATGGCAATGAATCGGCCGCGGAGATCGAACAGTTCGAAGCGAACCTGACTTTGTTCCGATAAGCTCAAAAGAAAGATTGTATTGCCGTTGAATGGGTTGGGGTAATTTTGCACTAATTGGAAACCAAGCGGAGACGGATCGGCTTTGACGGCTGTAGAGGGCGCAATTTGTAAATGCGAGCGGTAAAACAATCTTTGTCCGCTGCCGTGCTTTTCGATATGAATAAAGGCCGTGCCGGGCGTCAGGTTCAGCGTCGGCACAACGGCGCTCCAGGCAGAGCCGTCTCTGGTGAGCGGGAGCGCGACGGGTTCGCCGGTCGGCGGCAGAAGCGTCGCCAGCGGGGCGGAATTGTCCCAATCGTTCAGCAGCGAAACGCTCAGGGTAAAAGGCGTTCCGATTTCGACGCGTTCCGGCAGCTCAAGGCGGACTGTCGTTGAAACGGGCTTCTCCCATGCCAATGACTCGGCAGCCTTCTGTTTTTCACTCGCGGAGAAAAAACTGCCGATCCATCTCGGCGGCTGCGGCGAAGTTTCCGCAGTCAGCATTTTGCGCCATTGCTCGTCGGTCAGGCGATCGTTCATCGGATGGGTAAATTCGAAATAGGAAAATCCTGCCCCCTTGGCAATCGTCGGACGGCCTTCTATGGAGCAGATCACGTAAACGGCGTAAGGAAAACCGACTCCTTCCTCCAAGACCAGGCCGCTGTTGGCATCGGTATGGACGTCGGCGATGATCGGTAGGGGCTCGGGTGCTTCACCAAAGCAGGGCGGCCCCTCGGAAATCATCGACGGCTGAAAAGTGACAATGTTGTAAAAGGCTTTACCAAAGTCAAAAATGAGCTGATAGTCTTCGGATGAGAGGCGTCGGCGGCTCAGCTCCTTTTCCGCAATGTCGGCCAGATTGTCTGCCAGCTCGCCAAAAGCGGCGAGATGGTCGCGAAACTCGGCGAATAAAAGGTCGCGGCTCTTCAATCCGTCGATCATAAATTCGGCCAAAGCGGCAAGGCGGGCAAAGAGATACGGATTCGGTTCGACATAACCCTGCACCTGGAGGGCGGAGGGCGGCACTCCCCCGCGCTCGGTGCCGCTTTGTTTGACATACAAGATGGTATCGTGCCGGAGCTCCGCCCAGGAAGCCAATGCGGCGTGCAAGTCTTTATCGCGCCAGGCCTCGCCGCGCATAAAGAAGGGATAGCCGTCGCCTTTGGGCATCAGCAGCGGCATCAGGCAATAAAGCCAGTTCCAATAGAGATTCTGCGCCCACACCGTGTCATCATAACTGCCGAAGATCTTTTTGAGCGTGTCCAGTTTGGCGATATACAGCCCATTTGACTGATCATTGGCCGGAAGATGCCGAAATGCCGGCTCTTCTCGAGCACGCTTGTACGGGCCGAGCACAATCATCACATCCAGACCGGTGGGCATGAAACGGTTGCGCAGCTTGCTGTAGACCAGTTCGTCGAGTATCCACGAATCGGGCACAAACCGTTGCCCCATAAAGCGAAAGCCTTTTTTCGGCTGGCCTTCATAGGTGATTTGCGCCGGTGCGATCTTGCCGATTTCCTGCAAAAAAAGGCGCAGTTTCTCTTCATCGGCAAACGTATCCGGCGGGTAAATTGGAAAGCTCTTGCCGTAAATCGAGTAGGCGAGCTCGCGATAAGGCTGATAGTGGATGTCGTCGCTTTTACCGACAAAGAAAACCGTCGGCTGGTAGAGGTCTTCCCAAACGTCAACGCCGCTGCGGCCGTCCACTCGGGCCTGAATGAGCGCCTGAACCAGCAGAACGGCGCTGAGCGTCATGCTGCGTTCATAGGCTTCATCTTTTTCGCAGGAAAAGGTCATTCGGCCCAGCCACATCATGCAGCGAAAATAGCGCTGCAGTTCTTCGCTGCGGGTGTAGTGACCGCGCGGTTTATACTGCGTATAGTCCTCGGGATAGCCGAAAATGGGCGAAGGCACAAACGCGGCTGCGGCGTCAAGAATGAGGGCCACTTCTTCCGACCAGCGGCCGCCGGGCAACGGATCGGCAAAAAACTGCTTCGGCGTCAGCAATTGTGAGGCAACCAGCAAATAGTCCAAGTTGCGGAAAAGTGCTTCGCGCACCGACGGATCGGTCGCCGCTTCGTATTGGGCGCGCGTCTTTTCTGCAACGCCTTCCAAGAGCGCATCCAGTTGCGCGATCAACCGCTGCTCTTCACACGCTTTGAGGATGCGGTCGAACATCAAGTGAAAGCCGTGCAGCATGACGTCGGATGTGATGAATTGCGGGATGCCGTTTTCGCGACAGTCGGTGTAAAGGTCGAACATTTCATTATAGCCGCATCGATTGCCGCGTAGAGCAGGCGTTACTACAAAGCCGTTTTCCTTCAATTTTTGCAGCTGTTCCGGCGAGAAAGAAAAATCCGCGAGATTTACCACGTACTGCAAATTCGGGCCGGGATCGCAATTTTCGGCATTCGGCACCACGGTCACCATTCGCGGCCGATAAATGCCGAAGGGCGTCTCGACGGGCTTTTGAATGTCGGCGAGCATGCTTTGAGCCAAAGCCGCTGCCGGCAGCAGGAAAATCCAAATTGTTTTTCGCATAACACCAGCCTCCCCGCAAGTCGTCTATTAGACGATACGACTGCGCTGCTTGTTTCTTATAATTTTTCATATTTTTTGACTTTTCCAAGCCGTTTTTTGTCTGCCGACACCCAGTATTCGATTGAATAAAATATTGCAACTGGCGGCATGTAGTGCTATATTCTTTTAACTGTAAGAAATCCAAGCGTTATTTATAGTTGTTCGGGATAAAAATAATCAATCAATTTTTCAATAGGGGTCAAACCGTTAAGAGAAGCATGCGGTTTGACCGTGTTGTAATAATTCACAAATC
>JAPDPN010000107.1:0-9702 GCA_034506455.1 Candidatus Zhuqueibacterota bacterium
CAACATCCTTTGGATCACCAGCGAAGACAACAGCCCTCTCTTCGGCTGTTACGGCGACACCTTTGCCGCGACGCCGAACTTTGACCGGCTGGCGAAAGAGAGCGTTGTATTCGACAACGCCTTTGCCACCTCGCCGGTTTGCGCGCCGGCACGCAATTGCCTGGTTACCGGCGTCTATCCGGCAAGCACGGGAACCGAACCCATGCGCAGCCGCTACCCGCTTCCTGGGTTTATAAGGCCTTATCCGCTTTTTTTGCGCGAAGCGGGATATTACTGCACGAACAATGTCAAAACCGATTACAATTTTCTCGGCGACGATGCCTCTTATTGGGATGAATGCAGTACAACCGCGCATTACAAAAATCGACCGGAAGGCAAGCCGTTCTTTGCCGTTTTCAATTTCACCATCAGCCACGAGCATACGCTGCACACCAGCATACCCGCCGAACAGTTGCGCCACGACCCGGCCAAGGTCAAGCTGCCGCCCTATCACCCCGATACGCCCGAAATTCGCCATGACTGGGCGCAGTATTACGACCAAATTCAGGCCCTTGACGAACAGGTGGGCAGAGTTCTCAAAGAATTGGAAGAGAACGGCCTGGCGGAGGACACGATCGTGTTCTATTACGGCGACCACGGCGGCGTCCTGCCGCGCAGCAAGCGCTTCCTTTATGAAACCGGTCTGCGCGTGCCGTTGATGATCCGTTTTCCGAAAAAGTACCAGCATTTGGCGCCCGCGCGCCCGGGCCGTCGCCTCGATCAGCTCGTTACCTTTGCCGATATTCCCAAATCGCTGCTCAGCTTGATCGGCATCCGACCGCCGGACTATATGCAGGGCCACGCTTTTCTCGGCAAGTACAAGGACAAACCGCGCCGCTACGCGCAGGCTTTTCGCAGCCGCATGGACGAGCGCTATGACCTCAGCCGCTCGCTGCGCGACAAGCGATTCCGCTACACGCGCCATTTTCAGCCGCACCGCCCTTGGGGACAGCATTTGGAATACCTGTGGCGCATGCCGGCGATGCGTTCATGGGAGGCCGAGTACCTTGCCGGCCGCTGCAACGAGGTGCAAAGCCGCTTTTGGCAGCCCAAGCCGGCGGAGGAACTGTATGACGTCGTTAATGATCCCTGGGAGGTCAACAATCTGGCCGGCGATCCGCAATACGCTGATGTTCTGAAACGAATGCGCGCCGACCTGCGCGCGTGGATACTGGAGGTTCGCGACGCCGGTTTTTTGCCCGAAGGCCGCTTTGAGGAATTGTCGAAAAGCGGCACGATTTACGACTATGTCCATTCGGATGCTTATGATCTACCGCGCATTTTGGAAACCGCCGAGATGGCGACCGACTATGACGCTTCGCATCTGCCGGAATTGGTGCATCGCTTATCCGATGCCGATGCCGCCGTGCGCTTTTGGGCTGCCACCGGCTGCCTGGTCCTGGATGAGGCCGCCCGCTCCGCCGCCGGTTCCCTGCGCGAGCGCTTGGCCGATGACGACGGCGACGTTGCCGCAGTCGCTGCGGAAGCATTGGTGCGATGGGGCGACCCGGAGGGATTGAAGGGATTGCAGAAACTGCTCGACCACCCGAACGGCAAGGTGCGCCTGCGCGTACTAAACGCCATTTATGAGCTGGGCGATGCGGCCGCGGTCTTGAGACCCTTGGCGGCGGCCAAAACCAACGATCCGGACGAATTCGTCGCCCGCATGGCGGCCTATTTCGTGTGAGATGGGCCGCAATAAATTTCGATGACGCAGAGCAAAATTTATTTCGTTTTCAAAGTTGCCGGAATGAATTTCATTATGTAGCGCGAAATTTATTTCGCGGCCGGACGGGCCGAAATGAATTTCGGCGATGTAGCGCGAAATTTATTTCGCGGGTGCGCGGCGCGAAATTTATACCGCGGTTGGACCGGCCGAAATAAATTTCGGCCTGCTTCCGCGTAATTCGTGGTTATGGGCTGAAATGAATTTCGGCGATGTAGCGCGAAATTTATTTCGCAGCTGCGCGGCGCGAAATTTATACCGCGGTTGGACCGGCCGAAATAAATTTCGGCGACGTAACGCATCATTTCATTCGCGTCATTCGCGTAATTCGCGGTTGGACGGGCCGAAATAAATTTCGGCCTACGTCTGCGTCATTCGTGGTTATGGGCCGAAATAAATTTCGGCCTACGTCTGCGTCATTCGCGGTTACGGGCCGAAATAAATTTCGGCCTACGACTGCGTCATCCGCGGTTATCTCGGCCGAAATGAATTTCGGCCTACGTTTCACTAAACATACAGATACCGCTTGATCTTCATCGTCGGCGTCTTTTCGAACGGCTCCGGCTGGACGATCAATTTATTGAGACGCGAAAAGGACGAAAGCTTGGCGTTGGTTTGTCGACGGATGTCTTCCAACACCTCAGGCATCTTCTCATTGAGCTTTTCGGCGCCATAGAGCTGGTCGAGCAATTCATAATTCAAATAGACCCGCGCCGCCAGTTTGCCCTCCTGCTGAAAAACCAGCGATTCGAGCACGCGCTCATCCTCATTGAGGATTGACTCGATCTCCTCCGGATAGATGTTCTCACCGCTCGGTCCCAAAAGCATGTTCTTCGATCGCCCTTTGATGAACAAATAGCCGTTCGCATCCAACACCCCCAAGTCGCCGGTGTGAAACCAGCCGTCGCGTATGGCCTCTGCGGTGCGCGCCTCGTCTTTGTAATAGCCCTTCATGAGCATCGGCCCGCGCACGCAGATTTCGCCTTCGCCGGTTTGCGGATGCGGATTGTCGATGCGGCACTCTACTCCCCGCAGCGCTTTGCCGCAGGAACGATAAACGGTATTTTCCGGTCCGGTGCCGAAAATCAACGGCGCGGTCTCGGTCAGTCCATAGCCGATTGCATAGGGAAACTCGGCTTCGCGCAAAAAGGCTTCCACTTCGGGATTGAGCGCCGCCCCGCCGATGCAGTAGCAGCGCAGGCTGCCGCCAAAGGTCGCGAGCAGCTTTTTACCCGCTATTCGGTGCAGCTTTTTCCGCACCCACGGCAGCTTGTACAGCCCGCGCACCGCCGCGTTCTTTTTAAACTGCGGCGCAATGCGGTTCTTGTAGATCTTTTCGATCACCAGCGGCACGGTCAACAGAATGGTCGGCTTGACCTTTTGCAGAGCAGGGAGGAGGACGCGCGGCGTCGGCGGTTTGTCCAGGTAATAGACCGCGGCGCCGGCCATGATCGGCGCGACCAACCCCAAAGTGCACTCGTAGGCGTGCGACAACGGCAGCATGGAGACCATCCGGTCTTCCGGCCCCACCGGTACGATCTCCATGGTCGCCATTGCATCGTAGATGATGTTCTTGTGCGTCAGCATCACTCCCTTCGAACTGCCGGTCGTGCCAGACGTGTAGATGATCGACGCCACATCCTCCTCGGCCGCCTCATGATGAACCATCGCCGCCAGCTTTAAAACCGCCTCTTTCAGCTTGGCAAACTCTTTTTCGCCCTGCAGCAAAAGCTCTCTCAATCGGTCCTTTTTGGTGCGCAAAGGAACAGGGGTAAAGCGTTCGATCAAAATTACGCTCAGCAGCGACGAAATTTCCGCTTCCTCGATCTTGGGATAGAGTTTTTCAGATACAAAGACCGCTTTGGCGCCGGAGTGGCGCAGAATGTGGCGAACCTCGTCGGGGTGGAATTCCGGCAGAATCGGCACGGCGATCGCCCCCAGCGCGGCGATCGCAAAGTAGGCGATGCCCCACTGCGGACAGTTTTCGCTGAGGATGGCGACGCGGTCGCCGACGATCACGCCTTCTTGATGCAGCAGATGCGCGACCGTATCCACACGCCGCCCCAGCTCCGCATAGCTGATTTCCTCGCCGTCGATTTCAGCCAAAGCCGTTTTATTTCCGAAAGCGGCGACACTTTGTTTAAGCAAAACGCCGAGTGTGAGGTTGTCGTGAAGAGAAGACATGGTACGAATTCCTCAAGCTGACAAATACAACTTTAGAAGCGCAATGGATCAAACTCGTATTTGCGCTTTTTTGTTATTCTTGACTTATGGTTTCAAAAACTTGCGAATTCTTTCGACGACGAATTCCTTAACCCGCCTTGCCAAGCGATAGGCTTCTTTAGCCTCTTTAACAGATAACATGCTTAACTCATCGGGAAAACAAATGCTGATTGCTTCTTGGTCAAAACAACGACATAATCGAACGCATCTAAGCGTATTAATTACAAAGTATTAATAAAAATTCCAAATATTTCAAATCAGCATTTTTCAACTTGTCTGCTTCTTTTCCCGCGGCGAAGCCTTGTACAGGCCAAAATTCGATAGGGCAGGCACCGCTTTGCTGCCAAGGATCACCAGCCGCACGCGCTGCACCGTCACCGGTTCGATGCGCAGCAGCCGCTTGTAGCCGATCGTCGTGCCTTCGGCCAGCTTTTGCCATTTGCCGTCGACAAAGCCTTCGACGCTGAAGCGGCTGATGCGCTGTCCCAGCCGTATCGGCTCCTGCAGCAGAATGCGGTCAAAGGTCGTCGGCCGGCCGAGATCGACGGTCAAGGTCGGCTGCGGGTCGCTTGCACTCGCCGCCCAATAGCTCTCCGGATCGTCGTCCGTCAGGTTGGCCGGCGCAAATTTGGCATGCTTTTGCCATTGGCTGCTCGCCCGCACTTTTTTCCCCGCCGCCAGGTCGATGCGGAACGTTTCGTCGAGAATGCTGCGGAATTCCCGCAGCGAGGCGGCGTCTTTTTCATGGATGAGCCCGCGGCGATCCGGCGGCAGGTTCAACAGCAGCGTGCCGTTGCGGCCAACCGACAGATAGTAGAGCTCGACCAGCTGCTGCGGCGTTTTCACCTTGTCGTCTTCGCTCGCGTGATAGAACCAGCCGGGCCGGATAGAGACGTCGCATTCGCCGACCACCCAGTGCGGCCCATTCGGGTCGCCGGTGTTGAGATAAGCCTGATCCGCCTCGCCCACGACCACGCGGCTGCGGTCCATGGTCGACCAGTTGGTCTCGCCGGCAATGCCGCTCTCATTGCCGATCCAGCGGATGTCCGGCCCGGCGTCGGAAAAGATCAGCGCGTTCGGCTGCAGCCGACGCACTAAAGCCCAGGTGGTCGTCCAGTCATAGTAGGTCGCCCGATCGATGGTGCGCCGCTCGTTTGCCCCGCCGTACCAACCGTCGCCGCCGTTGGCGCCGTCGAACCATACCTCGGAAATCTCGCCGTAGCTCGTCAGCAGCTCGGTGAGCTGATTGCGGAAGTAGGTGATGTACTCCGGCCGTGCATACTCTGGGTGATTACGGTCCCACGGCGACAGATAGAGTCCCAGCTTGAGCCCGGCCTCGCGGCAGGCTGCCGCCAGCTCGCCGACAATGTCGCCCTGCCCGTTCTTATAGGGACTGTTTTTAATCGAATGCTCGGTATAAGCCGACGGCCACAGACAAAAGCCGTCGTGATGCTTGGCGGTCAGGATGAGCTGCTTCATGCCGCCGCTCTTGGCGACCTCGACCCATTGCCGCGCATCGAGTTCACTGGGATTGAAAATCTCCGGCGATTCGTCGCCAAAACCCCACTCCTTGTCGGTAAACGCGTTGACCGTGTAGTGAATAAAGCCGATGAGCTCCATTTTTTGATAGGCGATCTGTTGCGGCGTCGGCACGACCGGCATCGGCGGAATGTCGGTCGGCTCCTTGCCGGCAAGGAGCAGCAGGGCGGACAGCAGGAGCAGTGTATTCATCCGGAACCTCCTTATAAAGTTTGTGCAATTTGCTGAATCAATTCCCAGGCGGCGCGCACGTGGCGCTCCTCGGTGTGCGTCTGGCCGACGCAAAAGCGCAGCGTGTACCGGCCGTTAAGCTTGGTGTGGGTGAGGTAGAGCTTTCCTGTGGCGTTCAGGAGCTCGACCAGCTGTTGATTGCGCGCGTCATCGCCCTTGAGGCGAAAGCAGACCAGGTTCAGCGGCGGTTCGACGACCAGCTCAAAGCGGTCGCTCTGCCGAATCTGCTCGGCGAACCAGTGCGCCAGCCGCACATGCTCGCGCAGATGATGGCGCAGCCCCTCGACGCCGTAGTGACGAATGACGAACCATAACTTGAGGGCGCGGAAGCGCCGACCGAGCTGCACGTGCCAGTCGCGGTAATCGAAAACCTGCCCCGATTCGCTGGCCGGGTTGCGGAGGTATTCCGGTGTCAGCGTAAAAGCGTCGATCAGTGCGCGGCGGTCGGCGACATAAAAGACGTCGCAGTCGAAATTGGTGAACAGCCATTTGTGCGGATTGAAGCAAAGGCTGTCGGCGTATTCGATTCCGTTCAGGATCCAACGAAAATCCGGGCAGATCGCGGCGCTGCCGCTCATGGCTGCGTCGACGTGCAGCCACACGCCGTAGCGCCGACAGATCGCGCCGATCTCCGGAAGCGGATCCATGGCGTTGGAGGAGGTGCTGCCGACGTTGGCGCAGACAAAACAGGGCGTAAAGCCGGCGGCAAGATCCTCCCGCAGCGTTTGTTCGAGCAGCTCCGGCCGCATGGCAAAGCGCTCGTCGACCTCGATCAGCCGCAGATTGCGGCTGCCGATGCCGGCGATGCGGATCGCCTTTTCGATCGACGAGTGCGCCTGCGTCGAGGCGTAGGCAGTCAGACGGCCGCCGGCGCCTTCAAGGTTGCTGCGGCCGGCGGTGGCGCGCTCGCGACCGGCAATGACCGCCGCCAAGGCCGCGCTCGACGCCGTGTCCTGAATCACCCCGCCGCCGCTGGCGCTCGATTTGAACTGCGCCGGCAGCGCCAGCATCTCCGCCAGCCAGTCGAGCACGTGCGTCTCCAGCTCGGTGCAGGCGGGGCTCGTCGCCCACAGCATCCCCTGCACGCCTAAACCCGCGGAGATCAGCTCGCCGAGTATCGACGGAAACGAGGCGTTGGCCGGAAAAAAGGCGAACCAGTTGGGCGACTGCCAGTGCGTGATGCCGGGCAGAATGATCTCGTCGAGGTCGCGCAGCATGTGCACAAACGGCTCGCCGTGCAGGGGCGGCGCCGGCGGCAGCTTGGCGCGGATTTCTCCCGGCTGAACCCGCGACAGCACCGGCAGCGTCTCGACGCGGCGGTAATATTCGGCCAGCCACGCGGCGGCAGCCTCGACGCAGCGGACAAACTCTTCGGGCGACATGTGAAATGAAGCGGTCATTTCTCCTCCAAAATTTCGTAAAAAGATACGAAAACTCTGGCCTTTTTCAAAAAAAGATGTAATTTAATTCGCCATTTGAAAAAACAAGGAGTGAGCCATGCAGGAAGGATACAAGCTGTCGCTGCTGGGAACCGGTCTCATCGGCATGTTCTACACCCTGACGCTGCACAAGTTTCAGAGCCGTCACCGCGTGCATCACGTCTATTCGCGCTCGTCCGAGCGCGCCAAGCAGTTTGCCGGCGAATGGGGCATACCCAAATATTCGACGGATCTGAAAAAGGTGATCGAGGATCCGGAGACGGACGCCGTGGTCATCGGCCTGCCGAACCATCTGCATCTGCCGTGCGTGGAGATGGCCGTTGCCGCCGGCAAGGCGATCCTCTGCACCAAGCCGCTCGGCCGCAACGCCGCGGAGGCCAAGAAAATGCTCGACCTGGTCGAAAAAGCCGGCGTCTTTGCCGCCTATCTCGAAGACCTGGTCTATACGCCCAAAACGCTCAAGTCGCTGGAGTCGGTGCGCCGAGGCGCTTTAGGCAAGGTGCTGTGGGTGCGTTCGCGCGAGACGCATCCGGGACCGCACAGCGCCTGGTTTTGGGACATCGAGCAGGCGGGCGGCGGCGCGCTGATCGACATGGGCTGTCACTGCGCCGAGATCATCCGCGCCTTTGTCGGCAAGGAGATCAAGCCGGTGGAGGCGGTCTGCTGGGCCGACACGCTGGTGCACAACATCCCGGCCGAAGATCACGCCGTGGCGCTGATTCGCTTTCAGAACGGCGCCGTCGGGCAGATCGAGGTGAGCTGGGCGTTTCGCGGCGGCATGGACCTGCGCGACGAGGTGGCCGGCACCGAAGGCACGATTTGGCTCGACCACTTTTTGCGCACCGGCTTTCAGATGTTCACCAACGTCGGCCAGGGCGGCTATGTGGCGGAAAAGGCCGAAGGCGACAAGGGCTGGCTCTTTCCGGTCGGCGACGAGGTGAACGAGCTCGGCTACACGCACATGTTTCTCGACGTGTTCGAGGCCATGGAGCAAAAGCGGCCGCCGATGGAGACCTTTTACGACGGCTATGTGGTGAACGCCGTCCTGGACGCCTGCTACCGCTCGGCCAAGAGCAAACTGTGGGAGCCGATCCTGCTGGAGGAGTGGCGCGGCGTAGAGATCGCCGAAAAAAAGGCGGTCGGCGACAAGGTCATCGACGAACAGTACGAGCTGATCAAAGAAGAGCGCATGCCCGACGGCCGGCTGAAGCGCATCCTGAGGGACAAGCAGAGCGGAAAGGTGTTCGAAAGGATTCAGTAGCAGAGGTTTGCCAGGCCCCAACGGCAGGCTTTCGACCTGCTTTGCGGGCAAGACTGTGTGGTCGGCAAATATATGTTGGATCGGCGAATCGCGCTTAGGCGCGATTCGCTGTTTTTTCAAACTCGGGGGTTTTTGATCGCTTTCATGGCAAAATAATGAGTTAACCTGGGACATGCTTACTCGGCGGCGTTGGGTTTAGGTAATTCACTATCTTAGAGCGATTTTGCCTTCGGGTGCAGGAGGCGGAGGTCTTTAAACTACGCCTGCATTGGAGTCAAATTAATATCTCCAAATGACAGGATAGTTGATAATGCCGACTTAACATGCCTAAGAATTTTTAATTCTGAATAAGATTTTTCTACAAACATTAACACAAACATGGCTGAGCTGCATAGGACTCAAGTAGCTCGATCCTTTCAAAATGCAAAACTAATTACCTGAATGTTTTACCCTTTACATGCGGCGATAATTCTATTTATCAGCTCTACATACTGCGGAATTTTGATTTGCATAAAAATATCACGCGCTTTCAGGGCATATATTTTGGCTTTTGCTTTATGCCCCAAATTAAACAGGGCTACGGCAAAGTTGAAATAGTCGGCGCCTTCATCGTATAAATCGTTCATCGCGCGGCGTATTGAAATGACTTGCTGCAATTGATTTTCTGCATCTGAAATATATCCTGAATACAGGGTGAGTCTAGCGTACGATGACAGCACGTTGGCTTCGCCCAACCGGTCGCCGACTTGGCGGAAGAGTTTCAGGGCTTCGTTGTAGCTTGCCAGCGCGGCGTCTATTTCCTTACGGAACTGCTGGACGTCGCCGATGGCTTTCAGCACGTTGGCTTCGCCCAATTTCGCGCCGACTTGGCGGAAGAGTTTCAGGGCTTCGTTGTAGCTTGCCAGCGCGGCGTCTATTTCCTTACGGAACTGCTGGACGTCGCCGATGGCTTTCAGCACGTTGGCTTCGCCCAACCGGTCGCCGACTTGGCGGAAGAGTTTCAGGGCTTCGTTGTAGCTTGCCAGCGCGGCGTCCCTCTCGTCACGGAACTGCTGGACGTCGCCGATGGCTTGAAGCACGTTGGCTTCGCCCAATTTCGCGCCGACTTGGCGGAAGAGTTTCAGGGCTTCGCCCCCAACGCCCTCGATTTTCAGAGGTCCATTGTTCAAGACCGTAATTTTGACTGGCATAGTTTGAGATTGGATTAGCGTGAAAAAAGAGATTTGCGCAGAAGATACGAAAAC
>JAPDPN010000108.1:0-4812 GCA_034506455.1 Candidatus Zhuqueibacterota bacterium
GCTCCATTTTTTCGATGGAAAAAAAGATAACAAGTGCCTGGCCGACAATATAACGGTCGGGCAGGGCGCCCCACATGCGGCTGTCGTAGCTGTTGTCGCGATTGTCGCCCATCATAAAAATGTGACCGGGAGGTACAACGATCGGGCCAAAGCGGTCCATTCGGAATTCCGGACGATCAGCCTTACGAATGACATACTGCTGACCGTTAGGCCGCGTGATTCGATAATAATCTATATAACGGCCTTCTTCCCTGTCCCATTCTTTGCCGAGAAACTCTTCTTTCCCTTCGGGTTCGTTATTGATGTACAATGTGCTTTCCCGCAGTTCGATCGTATCGCCCGCCACGCCGACGCAGCGTTTGATATAATCAATGGTATCGTCTCCGGGAAAGCGGAAGACGACAATGTCGCCACGTTTCGGCTCGCGAATGCCCGGAAGGCGTGTAGAGGGAATGCGGATCTTGGTGCCGATGATGCGATTGGGGGTGTTGATGCCATAGATGTACTTGTTGACCAGCAAAAAATCGCCGATCATCAGCGTGTCCTTCATGGAACCGGTGGGAATTCGGTAAGACTGAATAATCAACGCTCGAATGATGAGTGCGGCGATCAGGGCGTAACCGATCGAGTCAAAGAACTGACGAACGATTCCTTTTTTCATGATGTGAGGATCCAATCCATTGTGGATAAATGTTTTTGCGAAAGCGCCAGCGCCGTGTAAAAGACGGCGTAAACATAGAGAAAAAATAACCCAAAAGCAAGGCTGTAGCCGATGAATTCGGCGGTGAGGCAAAGGCCGAGTCCGATTCCTGCCGCAGTAAGACTAAGGATCATCGAGAGATAACCGGTTCCGATACCGATCATTAGTCTCGGATCGCGCCAGTCAAAGCGGCCGTATCGAGCGCCTGTATAAAGCCCTACAGCCGTCCCAAGTATGACGCACCCCAAAGGAATGAGAAAAGACTCTAATCCTTCCATTAGATTTCGGTTTTTAAAGGCAATGACCATTTGTCCGGGAATAAGAGCCGCGCCCAAGAGCAGGATAGTTAGGGCAGCTTTGGCAAGAACAAAGTTTTTCATTGCCAACGGCGCCAGTTTGGTATAAAAAAAAGCTTCTCTTTCCTGCGGAATGGTCTGTCTGGCTAAAATATTCGACAAGGCAGCGGCAAAAAACGCCATCGCCCATTTCGTTGCGAAGGCATCGTTGTTCCCGTGCCCCTGCATAAGCGGCCACAGGATCATGGCAACCGTAAACAATAAAAGCACATGTCGGGTACGGATATCCCGCACGGCGATTTTGAACTCCTTCATCAATAAAACTCGGCGCCAGTGTAAGGTCTTCGATTCATCCGCTTCGATTCGACGCCATTTTCCTCTTCGGTTTCTGTCGGTTTGCACCTCGAGCCGCCGCAAAGGTTCCTGCCGTATGCGCCAACCGATCGAGCCGACGAGAAATACGGCGGCGAGAATCCCTAGAACGATCATGTGCAGGACAGCTTTGGCAGGATTGCCGTGAAGGACTGCAAAAACGCCGTCGACCAACTGTTGCGAAGGGAAAACGGCAAAAGAGACGTTGGAGATGGAGGAGACGAATTTTCGTGCGGCATAGGGATCAAAGTCCGGGGCACCGGGGGTAAAGCGGTCAAAGCGTATCCATTGCAGCCCGGCCCACAGAGCCACGGCAAAAAGACTTCCGATCATAACGGCATATTTCCGCATCCGCGCGGCGTCAAACAACGCGCCGGTAGCCGATGCGATCAACTGGATAAGTGCAACGGTAAAAGCTATAAAAAGAATCGAAGCAATAAAAGTCGTTGCAATCATTATCGCGCCGCCGTCACTGACTTGAATAAAAGCAATCAGTACCGGCGCGCCAAAGATAATAAAAGTTGCTGATCCGTTCAGAAAACATTCGAAATATTTAACGAAAAAAACGGCCTGAGGGGCAATCGGAAGCGACAGAAGAAGAGGCAGGTCGTCCGCCAGAAAAAAATGATGCAGCGCGCTGCCGTAACCAGTGAATAACATCAGCAGAAATAACCCCGCAAAAGAAAAAGATAATACCCCATGGACAGCTCTTTCGCCGTATTCCGGCATATATTCAAAAAATTGAAACATCCCATGCATTGAAAAATAGATCGAGAGGGGAAGAGTCGAAATCAAAAAAGCCGCAAAAAGCGTGGTAATCCGTTTTTTTCGCCGTCGTATCGGCGCGAGTTTGATGCGGACCAGGGTTTTCGTCAACAGGCCGATCATCCGTTCAGCTGCAAAAATTCTTCGACTTTGTCCGCATAAGGTTCGCCTGTAAGACGAAGAAAGATGTCTTCCAGCGAGCCGTCGGCGTCGAACTGCCGTCGCAGCTCATCGACCGTGCCGAGAGCAATCAAACGGCCCTTGTGGATGATGCCGACTCGATCGCACATGGCTTCAGCCACTTCGAGGATATGCGTGCTCATGAAAACGCAGCCGCCTTTGGCAACGATGCCGCGCAGGAGGTCCTTTAAATTGCGCGCGGCTTTCGGGTCGAGCGCGGTGGTAGGCTCATCAAGGAAAAGTATGGGCGGCTGGTGAATCAGTGCGGCAATCAAGGAGAGCTTTTTCTTCATGCCGTTGGAAAGCTCTTCGACCAACTTGCCGACGTGATCGTCGAGCTCGAAAATTTCAAAGAGCTGATCGCGCCGAATCAAAGCCGCTTTGTAATCAAGCCGATGCACGGCAATAATAAAATCGATGAATTCGACGGGAGTCAATTTTTCATAGAGAGCGGGCGTCTCGGGTGCGTATCCGAAGCGCTTTTTCGCCTCGACCGGCTGTCGATTGACGTCTACACCGTCAAGTAAAATGGTTCCCTTATCCGGCCGGAGCAGCCCGGTCATCAGCTTGATGGTGGTCGTTTTGCCGGCGCCGTTTGGGCCCAGAAATACAAAAAGTTCCCTGCCTACCTGCAGATGCAGGTCCTCCACTGCCGATTGTTTTCCATAGGATTTGCTCAAACCGACAAGCGAGATCATGGCGTTTGTGTCGCTCAATCGACTCTCAAAACGGCGAGGAACGCTTCCTGAGGCACCTCGACTTTGCCGAGCTGCTTCATACGCTTCTTGCCTTCTTTTTGCTTCTCCAAAAGCTTGCGCTTGCGAGTAATATCGCCGCCGTAGCATTTGGCCGTCACATTCTTGCGCAGGGGGGAGATGGTCTCGCGGGCGATGACGCGCCCGCCGATGGCCGCCTGAATCGCAACTTGGAACATCTGTCGAGGAATCAGCTCTTTGAGCTTTCCGGTCACTTTGCGGCCCCACTCGTAGGCCTTGTCGGCGTGCACAATGATGGACAATGCATCGACCTTTTCGCCGTTCAGCAGAATGTCGAGGCGAACGACATCGCCGGGGCGGAATTCGAGAAATTCATAGTCAAACGAAGCATATCCTTTGCTGATCGATTTAAGGCGATCGTAGAAATCGAAAATGACTTCTGCGAGCGGAAATTCATAGCGCATATTGACGCGCGTACTGTCGATGTATTCCGTGGTCAAGTAGATGCCGCGCCGTTCACGGGCCAGCGTCATGATCGGTCCAACGTAATCGGTCGGGGTGAGAATCGAAGCGCTGATATAGGGCTCCTCAACGCGCTCGATGTCGCCGGCCGGAGGAAGATTGGCCGGATTGTCGACCACCCGCATTTCGCCCTTTTTGGTATAGACGTGAAACTCGACGTTGGGGACGGTCGTCACCAGATCGAGACCGTACTCCCGTTCCAGCCTTTCCTGGATGATTTCCATGTGCAGCAGGCCGAGAAAGCCGCAGCGGAATCCAAACCCCAGCGCCAGCGAGGACTCGGGCTCAAAGTGCAGAGCCGAATCGTTGAGCGCCAGCTTTTCCAGAGCGTTGCGCAGGTCTTCATAATTCTCGGTAACCGAGGGGAAAAGGCCGCAAAAGACCATCGGCTTGGCTTCGCGATAGCCGGGGAGCGGCTGGTCTGCAGGGTTCAAAGCGTCGGTAATCGTGTCGCCGACCTTGGTGTCTTTGACCTCCTTTGCGCCGGCAATGACATAGCCGACCTGACCGGCGCTCAGCTTGTCCTGCGGTACAAGCTGCAGGCGAAGGATGCCGACTTCCTGAACCTCGAACTCTTTGCCGGTCGCCATAAAGCGGATCTTCTGACCGGTGCGGATTTCTCCTTCTACAACGCGAATATAAGCGACGGCGCCGCGATAGGCATTAAACACCGAGTCGAAAATCAGCGCCCGCAGAGGTGCTTCCGAATCTCCTGTCGGCGGCGGAATGCGCTCCACAATCGCCTGTAAAATGCCCTCGATGCCGATTCCGGCTTTGGCGCTGGCGAGAAGGATTTCTTCCTCTTTGCAGCCGAGCAGATCGATAATCTGATGCTTGACCTCTTCGATGCGCGCGCTGGGCAGATCGATCTTGTTGATGACAGGAATGATCTCCAAATCGTTTTCTATAGCCAGATAGAGATTGCTGACCGTCTGCGCCTCCACCCCTTGAGAAGCGTCGACCACCAGAATCCCGCCCTCGCAGGCTGCCAGGCTGCGCGAAACCTCGTAGGTAAAATCAACATGGCCCGGAGTATCGATAAGATTCAGAGTGTATTCGACGCCGTCGACCGAGTGCTTCATGGTGATGGCGTGCATCTTGATGGTGATGCCCCGCTCCCGCTCCAGGTCCATGCTGTCCAGCACCTGTTCCTTCATATCCGCCTTGCTGATCGTGCCGGTGGCCTCGAGGAGACGATCCGCCAAAGTCGATTTTCCATGATCGATATGGGCAATAATGCAAAAATTGCGAATATAGTCCT
>JAPDPN010000108.1:4912-9678 GCA_034506455.1 Candidatus Zhuqueibacterota bacterium
CTGTCCAGCACCTGTTCCTTCATATCCGCCTTGCTGATCGTGCCGGTGGCCTCGAGGAGACGATCCGCCAAAGTCGATTTTCCATGATCGATATGGGCAATAATGCAAAAATTGCGAATATAGTCCTGCTGCATACTTTCCTTGCGGGATATTTTTATGATTTTCAGCAGTTAAAAATACGGAAAATAACGCTCTAAATCAACTCGAGAATCTCTATGGGTTCGTTCGACTTTTTCGATACAAAAAAATAATGTGCTTTCGAATGCGAAATTTGGTTATATTTTCAAGTAATCTGGAGGGTTACATTATGTTCACGCGAAAACTTTTGCTTTTAGCGGTCGTGATATTTTCAGCCTGCAGTCGCGACTTGAGTTATGAACCTTCGCTGCAGCCGATGCGCGCACTGACGACTGCGGAAAACTCGATCAAAGAAGGGGCGGAGGATTTCGGCTTTGCGCTGCTCAAACAACTTGCCCAAGAGTCGCCGCAGGAAAACCTTTTCATCTCGCCGCTGAGCATTTCCATGGCGCTGGCCATGACCTTGAACGGGGCAGCGGGCGAAACCGCTGACGCCATGCGTCATACGCTGAAACTTGACGAGCTCACTGAAGAGGAACGCAACGAAGCGTTTCGGTCTCTTATTTCGCTTCTTATCTCCGCTGACCCTCGCGTCAAGATGGAAATTGCCAATTCGATTTGGATACGCCGCGGATTTCCGGTCGAAGAGGATTTCCTGCGGCTCAACCGCACCTATTTCGATGCCATGGTTCAGCAGCTCGATTTTAATGATCCCGCGAGCCTCGGCATCATCAATCGATGGGTCAACGAAAAGACACACGGCAAAATTGACAAGATACTGGACGGTATTCCCGGCGAAATGGTGATGTACCTCATGAACGCCGTGTATTTCAAGGGCACGTGGAAATCTCAGTTCGACAAAAACGCAACTCACGCCGATGAATTTTTCCCCATCGGAGCGGCGGCGGAACCCTGCTCTATGATGGTTCAGACCAACGACGCCTTTTCGTATTATGCAGACGAGCAGATGCAGGCGATCGATTTGCCGTACGGCAACGGCCGTTTTGCCATGACCATCCTTTTGCCCGCATACGGCAAAACACCCGCTGAACTGATGGAGTCACTTGACAAAGAATCCCTGCGCGCTTTGCCGAAAAAATTCTCCAAGCAGCGCGGCACCCTTCACCTGGTTAAATTCAAGCTGGAGTATAAAAAGAAGCTCAATGACGCTCTGAGCAATATGGGTATGGCCGTCGCCTTTACCGAGCAGGCCGACTTTACCCGCATCAACCGCAACGGACATCTTTTCATTTCCGAGGTTCTGCATAAAAGCTTTGTCCAAGTCGATGAAGAAGGGACCGAAGCAGCGGCTGCGACCTCCGTCGGAATCGCGTTGACCTCTGCCGGCGACTCTAACGGCTTTGTCATGGTGGTGAATCGGCCGTTCTTGTTCTTTATTCGCGAGCAAAGCAGCGGTACGATCCTGTTTTTAGGCTTGGTAAACTCGCCGCAAAGATGAAAGTCCTAGTTACCGGCGCAACCGGTTTCGTCGGCACAGTAATCACCGAACGGCTGCAGGCGGCCGGACATCTGGCACGCGCCCTGGTGCGGACCGCTGCAAAAGCGCAGTTTTTGCAGGAAAGAGGCGTCGAGGTCAGATTCGGAGATGCAACCGATAGGACCTCTTTGCATGCCGCATTGGCCGACTGCGAAGCGGTTATTCACTTAATTGCTATCATCCAAGAATTCCCGAGTCGGGGCGTCACCTTCGAGCGGATCAATTACGAGGCGACGCTGAATCTGATCGAGGCTGCAAAAGCCTGCGGCGTGCGTCGCTTTCTGCATATGAGCGCTTTGGGCGCCACGCCGGATGGACCCACGCCCTATTTTCGTACTAAAGGTAAAGCAGAGGAGGCAGTTCGGCGCAGCGGACTCGAGTTTACCATTTTTCGCCCGTCATTCATCTACGGCCGCGGCGATGCGGTCTATTCACTCTTAGCGCGCATGCTGCGCCTCTCGCCGTTCGGTCTCTTTCCCCTCTTCGGCGACGGCCTTTATCGTTCTCAACCTGTAGCGGTTCAGGATGTCGCCGACGGCTTTGTCAAGGCGCTCAACCTGCCGGTATCTGTCGGCAAAACCTACGATGTCGGTGGACCGTATCCCCTTCCATTTCGTGAGCAAATTGAGCTGATCGGTAAAGTCATCGGCAAATCCGTTCGTTTTCTTTCTTTACCCCTCCCGCTGAGTCGAAATTTTGTGCGTATTGCACAACTGTTTCCCTTTTCGCCGATCGATTTGGATCGACTTACCATGCTCACCAGCGACAATGTCTGCGATCCGCAGCCGTTTGCAGAGGAACTCGGCATCCACCTCACGCCGTTTGAGGTCGGTATTGGCTATTTGAAGGATGTCTAGAGGAATTTTCCCTTTTTTGTCTTTGTTTTTCATGCTCCGACTTGCAACGGACAGAAAACAAGAAGAAAGGAATAATTATGAGCAATACAGTTAATTTGAAACCCGGCGATCCGGCTCCTGATTTTTCTCTTATCGGCTCGGATGGTCAAACCTATAGTCTTTCGCAATTTCTCGGCAAAAAGCGCGTCGTGCTTTATTTTTACCCCAAAGACGACACTCCAGGCTGCACCAAGGAAGCGTGTTCTTTTCGCGACCAGCTTCCGCAGCTGCAGGCCAAAGATGCCGTTGTGCTCGGCGTCAGCGCCGATGATTCAGATTCGCATCAAAAATTTATTCAAAAATACGGTTTGAATTTTCCGCTGCTGTCTGATACCGATCATCGCGTGGCCGAGGCATACGGCGCTTGGGGTGAAAAGAAAATGTACGGCAAATCCTACATGGGCATGATCCGCAAGACGTTTGTCATCGGCAAAGACGGACGCATTGAACATGCCTTCCACAAGGTCACTCCGGAGGGCCACGGCGAGGAGATCGTCAACCTTCTCGGATAAAACGAGGGGGTAGCCTTTTCTACCCCCTTATTCTCACACGATAGAAAAGCAACGAGCGTGAATTTCCATTTCGGTAAACAGGTTTTGGACATCGAGCTGCCTCCGACCTGCCGCTGGAGGGAGTTAGAAAAGCCTTCGCCTGTAATACATGAAAGCGAGTCGGAAATCCTCGAGCGGGCCATCGAGGAGCTTATCGCAGCTCTCCGTATTCGACTTGCCCCCAAAGTTCGGCTGTTGATCATTGTCCCCGATCACACCCGTAAATGCAATCTGCCCTTTATCCTGCCGCGACTGACGCACGCTTTAGAAAAAACATTCCGACCCAGTATTGAGTTTTTAATAGCCAACGGCTCTCACGCCGCTCTTTCGAACGAGACACTCGCCGCTTTGCTTTCCCCCGAGATAACGGCGCGCTATCGCGTCACCCAACATGACGCCAAGGACGAAAGCCGGCTGATTGATTTGGGCGCCACCACATTCGGTACCCCGATACGGCTAAATCGTAAAGTGCGCGAAGCGGATTTCATCATTACTGTCAACGGCATTCTTTATCACTATTTTGCCGGATTCGGCGGCGGGGCCAAGATGCTTCTGCCCGGAGTTGCCGGCTACGAAACCATACGCCGCAATCACAGCCTGAGCATCGATCCGGCTTGCGGCTTTCATCCCGGCTGCCGAGAAGGTAACTTGGACGATAATCCGGTTTTTCATGACCTGAGACAAGTGCTGAATTTCGTAAACAATGCCCTTTCTCTGCAGGTCGTTCTGGCGCCCGACGGCCGCCTCGCAGCTGCGGCAGGCGGTGATATCCTGCAGGTCCAGACAAGGTTGATGCCGATCGTTCAGCAACTCTATGGATTGCCGTTCGATGAGCAAGCGGATTGGGTCATTGCCGACGCCGGCGGCTTTCCCGGAGACGTCAATCTAATTCAGGCGCACAAGGCCATCCATCACGCCTTTCGCACCGTCAAGCGCGGGGGAACATTGATCATGATCGCCGAATGCGGCGAGGGTATCGGTTCTCAGACCTTTTTACCGACGTTCGATTATGGCGACTCGCGAACGATGGCCGCCGCCTTGAGCCGTAATTTTCAGATCAACAGTCAAACCGCTCTCGTCCTCAAGGAAAAAACGGAAAAAGCGAGGATCTATCTGCTCTCTAATCTGGAACCGGAAATTGTAAAGAAAACGGGGATGATTCCGCTCAAGCGTACCGAGGAAATTGCTGCTTTAGTTGAGAGAGAAGCTTCTGAAGGAAAAACAGGAATCGTCTTTCGGCAGTCCAACCTTTATCTGCCGCTATTGACCGTTGTTTCCTAACAATTTTTCTTTTAATCCAAGAGCCCACGCTTCGATAAATTGCCAGTCACGCGTATCGATCCGCTCGGTGATCGGCAGGCCGTGCTCCTGCAGCACTCTCTGCATCAGTCGCCGCATAATCGGATTGAGCCGCTGCAAATCGATTTTTCCGCCGAAAGCTTCGCTGCTCAAAAATTTGAGCTCCGGATATTTTTCAGTGATAAAGCCGAGATAATCGCGACGGACTTTTTCCCGTCCCTCGTCCGTTGCAGCGGCAAGACAGACGGCAAACAGCGCTACTTTCTTTTGCGCCAAGACATCCCGATTTAGGGCAAAAAAGTCGCGGACATTGGCAAGAGGTCGCTCAGCCCGCACTGAGCTTCCGATAACGACGGCATCGAACGCTTCGACATCCTCACCCTGCAGATTATCCAGGTTTTCCACTCTTACATTTATGGCCGCGTCTTGCCCTAAAATCTCACC
>JAPDPN010000109.1:0-9434 GCA_034506455.1 Candidatus Zhuqueibacterota bacterium
CTATTTTTTCCAACGGCCTGTCGGCAACGGCGCAAATCTTTGGGGTCCCTGTCTCTGCCGCCGGCTCTTTTGTGGTGCTGGCTGTCTCTTCCTTTGCCCTCACCAGCTTGGATTCCGTGGCACGCGTGGCGCGCAGCATCATTCAAGAGATCGCTGCTGCAAACGACTTTTTGCAAACCCTAAAGCTGCGACGGTTTTTTACATCGCCCTTCGGCGCTACCCTAGTGACCGTTGCCCTCGGCGGCGCCGCCGCGTTTACCAAGTGGCAGACCGTCTGGCCCGTCTTCGGCTGCGCCAATCAGCTCATCGCCGCCTTGACGTTGATGACCCTCTACGTGTGGATGAAGAAAAACAATCGACCCTCGGTTGTCTTTATAATTCCAATGATTTTCATGTTCGTCGTCACAACTGCCGGATTGGCACAATTATCCCTCGAAAGCATAAAAAGTCATCATCTGCTTTTGGCAGTGTTGTCGCTTCTTCTGTTGACGCTGGGCATTTCTTTTGTAGTCACTATTATCCTGCGAATCAGATGGGTGGGAGTAAGGAGGCAAAAATAATGCATCGTTGGTACAAAACCGCTTGTTGGATCGTTTCACTACTTTCGCTTTCTTTGGCCGCCGTGCCGCTGCCGGAGCATCCGCGGCCCGATTTCGAGCGCGCCGAATGGCTCAATCTCAACGGCGAGTGGCAGTTCGAGTTTGATCCTGAAAACAAAGGCCTGACGGAATCCTGGCAGACCGGCGGCCGCACTTTTTCCGAGTCGATCCTCGTACCGTTTCCCTGGGGTTCGCCGCTTTCGGGCATCAAGGACGAGGCGCCGATCGGCTGGTATCGCCGCACCTTGTTCGTGCCGCCGAGCTGGCAGGGAAAGCGCGTCTTTTTGGTCGTCGGTGCAAGCGATTGGGAGACAACCGCCTGGCTCGACGGTCAACAGGTCGGAGCGCATCGCGGCGGTTACACGCCGTTCGAGTTCGAGCTGACCTCCCTCGTCAAATGGGGCAGCGAACAGACCCTCACACTGCGCGTCGACGACACGGAGCACGCCTTCAAGCTGTTCGGCAAACAAGGCTACGGCAACGCACGCGGCATCTGGCAGACGGTCTATTTGGAAGCGCGGCCAACTTCCTTTATCCGCTCCGTACGTTTCCTGCCCGACATCGACCGCAGTCTGGTCACGGTTCAGGTGACATTAAACGAAAAGTCGCCTTTTGACGGCATTATCGAACTGCGCTTTAAAAATGGCGAACAGGAGCCCTACCGGCGGTTCTTTCCGCAAAATTCACAGACAGTCGAGTTTTCCCTGCCCATCGAGAGCCTGCGCCTCTGGTCGCTCGAAGACCCGTTTTTATATGAGGTGGAGGTGGTATTGAGTATCGGCGAACAGCTCGACCGCGTTTCTTCTTATTTCGGTATGCGCAAGATCAGCGTTGTGCCGTTTCCGGGGCAAAGCTTTACTTATATAGCCCTCAACAACAAGCCCATCTACCTGCAGCTGACTTTGGATCAAGCCTATCATCCGGAGGGTTATTATACCTTTCCCAGCGACGAATTTATGCGCGAAGAAATTCTGCGCACAAGGCGATTGGGGCTTAATGGTCAGCGTGTGCACGTCAAAGTGGAGATTCCGCGTAAGCTCTATTGGGCGGACAAGCTGGGCGTGCTGATCATGGCCGATGTGCCCAACAGCTGGGGAGAGCCGGACGAAGAGATGCGGCGCGAGTTTCTGACGGCCTTGGAAGGCATGATCGAGCGAGATTTCAACCACCCCTCGATCTTTGCCTGGGTGCTGTTCAACGAAACATGGGGACTCTTTTCGGGCAAAGGCGAAGCGAGAAGCTACCGCAAAGAGACGCAGGATTGGGTTGAGCAGATGTACCGTTACGCCAAAAAGCTCGATCCGACGCGGCTGGTGGAGGACAACTCGCCCTGCAATTATGACCACGTCGAGACCGACATCAACAGCTGGCATGCCTACCTGCCGGGGTACAAATGGCGGGAATTCCTCAGCGACGTCAGCGCCAAGACTTTTCGGCGCTCACGCTGGAATTTCGTCAAGGGTAAGAGCCAGGGCTCCCAACCGAATATAAACAGCGAATGCGGCAACGTGTGGGGCTACAAAGGCAGCACCGGCGACGTCGACTGGTCGTGGGACTATCACCGCATGCTGAACGAGTTCCGCCGCTTTCCCAAAATCGCCGGCTGGCTTTATACCGAACATCACGACGTCATCAACGAGTGGAACGGCTACTATCGCTATGACCGCTCCCTCAAGTACACCGGCTTTGAGGAGCTTTTTCCGGGCATGCGGCTGAACGACCTGCATTCGGCCTTTTATATTTCAACGGGTCAGGATATTTGTCGCGCCGCCGAACCGGGCGAAACGGTCAGTGTGCCGCTTTATGCTTCGTTTTTGACCGACGCGCCGGTCGGCGATACCCTCCAGCTCGAAGCTCGCCTGTACGGGTGGGACGATTTAGGTATGATGCAGGATTTTTCACGGCAGACCCTGCCGATCCTCTATCGGCCGTGGACGAGCAAAGAGTTGGAACCGTTGTTGGTCGAAATGCCCAAAACCGCCTGTGTGGCGCTGCTGGGTTTGACGCTGTCTTCACGTACCGGCCAAGTGCTGCAGCGCAATTTCTCGGCCTTTGTGGTCAGCGAGGGCAGCGCGCCGCGCTTGGAAGAACGTGAACGCGAGGGTAAACGACTGATCATTTTGCGGCAATCGCCCAAAGCGTTCTCGGATGCGCAGTGGTCGGTGAAGCAGTGGCAGGTGTTGGACGGTCTAAAGGTCAACGGCGCGGGCAGCGGCTTTTTCGAATACCGGTTCCCATGGCCGAGCAGCCTGCCGTTGGCGCAGACGGCTTCCGCCTCTTTTCATGTCGAGGCTTCAGCCAAGCAGCTTTTCGGCAAGGACCGCGAAAACGCCGTACTTGAAGGCGACTATATGCGCGGCGGCGGCGCGCACGATCCGGGCGCCAACCCCAACGCCTACCCGATGAGCGACGAAAAGACCTATCCTTCGGCGGTGCGCATATTTTTCAACGGTATCCCTGCGGGCGTTTTCGATCTGCCGGACGATCCGGCCGATTCGCGCGGCATCCTTTCCTGGTTTTCGCAACCGACCGACGGAACTTTGCACGAGGCCGGTTCTTACGGATATCATGTTGCGGCAACGATTCCGGCCGCCGCGCTGCGAAGCGCCGCCGAGAGCGGCGAGCTGATCGTGCGGCTGCAGGTCGATGAGGCGCTGCCGCACGGTCTGGCAATCTACGGCGAGCGCTTCGGCCGCTACCTCTTTGATCCGATGGTGGTCATCGAGCGTAAGTAAATACGAGCCCTTCAGACCAGGCTTAGGAACCCGCTTGGCGGCTGATCTGACCTTCGACGTCGGCAGGAGGGGAGACTGAACGGCCCGCCTTCTCCTGCCGCGTCGGCGCTAAAGCCGCCGGCTTTTCCGTCGTATGGAAGAGACGCTCCCGCCAGTAAAAGGCGAGCTGCTGCAGACGAACCACAATGGGGCTTTTCCCTTGCGTAAGAAATTCGTACACCAATCGGCCGCATTCAGGCGTCTGTAAATAGCCGTAAGAGCTGTGAGGGTTGGGTTCGCCTTCCCATCTGTAATCGTTGTGTACCAACAAATCAACCGGATTGACCCCTTTGCTGTTGGGCGCATAATCGTCGCTGAGCGAATAGTTGATCGCCACCAAGTCATATAGATCCGCCAAATTGACCCAGCGGTTGACTTTTTCCGGCGTCTGAATTTTGGAAAAAATCGGATTGTGGTGGGTGAGTTTGGCCATCAGCAAAGGCTGAGCAATCGGCGAGCCGATGGTCAGCAGCAAATCGATTTCCGGCAGATCGTCATAGTGATAGAGCATATCGTAAGCGATGATGGATCCCATCGAGTGGGCGATGAGGCAGATCGAGTCCTTGCGATGCCGCAGGAGAGTTTCGCGAAACCGCTCGGCAATCACCTCGCGCACCGGTCGATGAAGGGCGTCTCCATAACCGGTCTTGCCGTTCAAATAACGATAAAGCTCATTGAACCGCTTCTCGATGAATTTTTCACCCAACTCGGACAACCCTTTAAAGATCTTTTCCCGCCGCAGCAGCTTGTCGAACGTCTGCTCCAAATGGTCGAGAATTTCTTTGCGCCGCAGGTCGGGAGGCACGGTGCGCGCCCGAATCGGTTTAAAGGGCTGCGGCACATAGAGCGGATGTTCGGGATCCTCGATCAAGGGATCCTGCGGTTGAGGATAAAAAAGATCCGCCCAATAGAACAGCTCAAAGCGGAACGGCAGGGGCTCGAGTCCGGCGTTCTTGAATCCGGAAAGCAGACAAAGCTGCCACCACGCCTTTAACATGTGCGGGTACACCTTGTTGGCAAGGCCGTGAATGCCGATAATGATTTTGACCATGGGCTTCCTCTGCAGATAAGGATGGGAAAGGTTCTGCTGATGTTACCCTTTTTCGCTGTGAAATGCAACGCAAAAGTGTCAAAAATTGATTTTTTGCGGGAGGATGATTATATTCTGTCGGTATTTTGGGGAGTAAGTAAGTGGAAAATCGTTCAGTCAGTGCACTCTTTTATACAGCCGCCATCGTCATCATTATTGCCGGTATGAAGGCGGCTTCCGGCATTATCGTTCGTTTTCTGTTGGCTCTTTTGCTCTCTTTTGTATTCAGCCCGATCTTTTTCCGTCTCAACCGGTTGGGGCTGCCGGAATGGCTTTCCATGCTTCTTGTTTTCGTAATTATCACCCTCTTCGGTATCGGTCTAACGGTCGGCATCGGATCGAGCATTACCGACTTTAGCGAGAGCCTGCCGATCTATCAGGAAAATCTTCAAAATATGCTCGACAATACCATTACCTTTCTCCACGATATCGGCATTCAGGCTTCCGAAGAACAGATGCTCAAAATCTTTGATCCGAACGTCATAATGAACCTTTTGGGCAATCTGCTCAAGTCACTGACAGGTATGTTGAGCGACTCTGTGCTGATACTCCTGATGGTTATTTTCATGCTGCTGGAAGCTTATTCGGTGCCGCTCAAGGTCAAGCAGATCTGGGGCGAGGAATCCCAGCTGCTCGGCGACATCAATCTTTTTGTTTTGGGCATGCAGCGCTATTTGTTTCTCAAAACCCTCATCAGCCTGGCGACCGGTTTTTTCGTCTGGCTGGGTCTGGTGCTGATCGGTGTGGATTTCGCCCTTTTGTGGGGCCTCATCGCTTTTCTGCTCAATTTCATCCCAACCATCGGCTCGATTATCGCCGCCGTCCCGCCTCTTATTTTGTCGCTCTTTCAGATGGGCTGGCTGCCTTTTCTGGAGGTTTCCGCACTCTATCTCGCCGTCAATAACGTCATCGGCAGCTTTTTAGAGCCGCGCATTATGGGCAAGGATCTGAATTTGTCTACTTTTGTGGTCTTTTTTTGCGTGATTTTTTGGGGATGGGTATTAGGGCCCGTAGGTATGCTGTTGGCTGTTCCGCTGACCATGTCGGTCAAAATGATTTTGGAACGCAAACCCACCACACGCTGGATGGCGCACATGCTCGCCAACGCGCCCGCAAAACCAAAAAGAAACATTAAAACTACGGCCTGAGGCGGGACCCTAGGAGGCGCTGTTGTTTTTGCTTTGAGGTTTTAATCCGTATTTAGCCAGCTTGTAGCGCAAAAGCCGTTCGCTCATGCCCAATTGGGCGGCAGCGCGGCTTTGGTTATAAGCGTTGGCTTCCAAGGCTTCGCGAATCAGCGCCTTTTCGAATTCGGCAACCCTTTCCGCAAAGGTTCCAGTGCGACCTGCAGATAGCGCTTGCGATCTTGCTCTGACCGTCGCCGGAAGATCGTGGCTGGTAATCACATCGCCGCGACAGAGCACCGCCGCCTGCTCGATAATGTTCTCCAACTCACGCACATTTCCAGGATAATCGTATTTGAGCAGCAGATCCATGGCCTCGCGCGAAATCGTCAGCGGCTTTTGATAGATCTCCGAAAACCGCTTGATAAAGTGGTCCGCCAGGAGGGGAATGTCGCTCTTGCGTTCGCGCAACGGCGGAACGAAAATGCGGATGACGTTCAGACGGTAATAGAGATCCTCGCGAAATCCGCCCTGTTTGACCAGCTCTTCCAGCGGTCGATGCGTTGCCGCAATGATGCGCACATCCACGCGAATGGGCTGCGACGAGCCGATTCTTTCGATGGTCAGCTCCTGCAGCGCGCGCAGCAACTTTACCTGCACGGCCGGAGGAATGTCGCCGACCTCATCGATGAACAACGTGCCGCCGTCGGCGATCTCGAAACGACCCTTGCGCATCTGCTGGGCGCCGGTAAAGGCGCCTTTTTCGTGTCCGAACAGCTCGCTCTCGACCAGGTTTTCGGACAGCGCCGCAATGTTTACCGCAACAAAAGGCTTGTCCGCACGCGGACCAGCCTGATGGATCGCGCGCGCAATCACCTCCTTGCCGACGCCGCTCTCTCCCGTAATCAGAACCGTCGCTTTGCTTTCCGCCGCCCGTGCAGCCAGGCTCATCACCTGCTGCATGGCCTGACTGCTGCCGATCAGGCCGCTCCACTGCCGCCTTTCTTCCAGTTGCTTCTGCAGCCTCCGATTTTCCGACAAGAGCTGCTTGTGCTCCAAAGCGCGTGAAACGTTGATCTCCAGCTGCTCCAAATTGATTGGTTTGACCACAAAGTCGAAAGCTCCGGCCTTCATCGCTTCGATGGCTTTTTCGATGCTGCCGAAGGCGGTCATGACCAGCACGGCAATTTCCGGATTCTCGGCTTTGATTCGGCGCAAGAGCTCAAGACCGTCCATCTCCGGCATGCGAAGATCAGTAAGAACGAGGTCTATCAGTTGCGAGCGAACGATTTCCAATGCTCTGTTGCCGTCCGCAGCGGTAAAGACCTGAAACCCTTTCTTTTTGAGAAAGCCGGAAAGCGTTTCGCGCTGGGCGGCTTCATCGTCGACGATTAACAAATTAAAAGACGACATAGATTCATTCCTTTGGTAAAATGATGGTGACGGTCGTTCCTTGATTTTCGCGGCTGTCCACTTGAATAACGCCGTTGTGCTGCGATATGATTTGCTGCACAATGCTCAGCCCGATGCCCGATCCCTTGTCCTTTGTCGTGAAATAGAGGTTAAAGATTTTATCGAGGTTCTCCGCAGGAATGCCTACCCCGTCGTCGATGAAGCGGATGACTACCCTGTCGCCTTCATCGCGGCAGATGATGGTTACATGACCTCCCGGACGGCAGGCCTGCAGAGCGTTTCGGCCGAGGTTCAAAAACGCTTGTTTCAACTTGTCGCCGTCGGCTTGAACGGCCGGAAGGTCGTCGCATGCCGTCTTTACGGTAATTCTGTTTTCAACCGCCTCTTCTTTCAGCAAAGAAGCGACCTCCGCCAAAAGGTTCTGTAGGTGAATCGGTCTGCATAACAAAGGCGCAGGCCGTGCAAAGGTTAGGAACTGGTCAATGATCTGATTGATGCGATGCGTTTCGTGCACCAGCGTAGAAGCAAGGCGTGAATATTCCTCTTCATCGGCGGTCGGCTTGAACTCTATTGCCAGGCGTTGCGCAATCATGCCGATGGCGTTGAGAGGGTTGCGGATCTCATGCGCCACGCCGGAAGCCAGTTGTCCCATGGCGGTAATCCGGTCGCTGCGCTTGGCGTTTTCGCGCAGCAGGACTCTTTCCGTAACGTCCTGCGCCACCAGGACGAACGAGTCGATTTGTCCGTCCTCGGCTTTGAGCACATCGATGGAAAGGTCAAGGATCTTTTCACCCGCATCCGTTTCGATCTTTTGCTCCGAAAAGAATAAGGAACGTCCCTGGGCTTTGGCTTCGTCGATGTAGCGGCAGAGCGGCGACAGCTTTTCCTCACAGATTTCACCGAGCAACGGTCGATCTTTTTTACCCAACAGAGTCTGCGCGGCTCGGTTCAATAGTATGATTTCTCCGTTACGACCGACGGCAATCACCGCATCCGACATGGCCGCCAGAATGCTGCCGGTATAAGTCTCCATGGTTTGATAGGCGCTCTGTAATTGCTGATAATTGCGGCTGCTGATCAGGCGGTCGGCCATAATCGTTCCCAAGATCAGCAACAAAAAGGAAACAAGAACGCTTCGCGTCAAAGACGCGCGTTCTGCCTCGCGCAGATGACCCGTCCGCAACGCGATACGGAGCAATAACTTGTCCTCACGGAAAAAGGGATAGACCACCTCAAAGACTTTTTCTTTTTTGTGAACAAGATAACGGCTGTCGCCGGTCTGAGTGGAGTAGATCTTTGCAAGGAAGGGATCCGCCTCGATGGCAGATAGCGAATCGACATTTGCGGTGGCGACGACGACATGCGCTGTATCCTGAAGCGCTATGTAGGCGATTCCGGGGTTTTTGCCGATTTCCCGGATCAGCCGGCCTATCCCGATGCTCTTTCGGAATTCCAACAGCTGCTGCGAATCGATGCTCACCATAATCACGCCGCCCTTTCTTCGGCGTTTGGCAACGGCAAATCGGCTTCCGGCGCCGAATCGGGTGCTGTGAACCCCCATAATCAGCTCTTCGTTGCCGGGCTCATTGATTTTTTGTAAAAGATCAGGCCGAATGGGGCTGATGTTTCCCCAACCGCGGCCTGTGCGCGAAGAAAACTGCAGCTCTCCATCGGCAGAATAGACCGCAATACGAAAGAGATTATTTTCCTCCGCAATTCTGCCGAGCTCCTCAGCCGACAACCGGCCGGAATAATCCATGCGTTCGATAAAGCGCGCATTGTTCAGCAGTCTCTCCGCCACCAGCTCTTCGACCAGAGCAAAGGATTCCACGGCGTTGTTGCTGCCCGCTTCGATTGCTGTAAGCAGAGCTAACGACTGCTCCTGCAGAATATGTCTCAGTTCGCGCTTTGTCCCGTAAATGTCAAGAATCGTTGAAATCAGCAAGATGAGCGCCAATGCCGCTGCGATTGGGAAAATTAACTTGGAGTGCAGTTGCGGGAGCGGCTTTTTTATTTGAATTGTCTGATTCATAAAGCCTGCCTTTTCAGGTTTGATGATGTATCGGCCATAGTGATTCGACGATTTTGTCGAAAAGTTCGACCAAATTGTCGAATGGTTTTAGAACGCATCCACGGCTTTCAAAGTATGAGTCTGAATAACCCATTGATAAGAAATGAGATAGACAATTGTTGCAGGACGTAAAATCATTGGCACGGAGATTGAAGGTGATGGTGCGAGCTTGAATTTAAAAAAAAGGAGGAACAAAATGAAAGGCTCAATTTCACTTTTGGCCCTGGCAATGGCCGTTCTGGCGGTCGTATTTTTGTTCAGTGAAAATGCGTCGGCTCAGGGGCCGAAGCACGGCAACAAGTTCGTGGATGCAAACGGTGACGGCATCAACGACAATGCGCCGGACGCCGACGGCGACGGGAT
>JAPDPN010000110.1:0-9409 GCA_034506455.1 Candidatus Zhuqueibacterota bacterium
TAAGCTGCTTAACCCCTACCTTTCGGCTGTCGGTGAAACACAATTCGCGCCGGGATACGACTATAGTCAATCGCCCAAGGTCAAAATTTCGCAGTTTATGGACCCCGGCACTGTCCGCGAAGCGATGGGTTTGGGCTACAAGCCGAGTGATATTTTTCAGATCCGCCTTGGGGCAGCCGCCAAACAGACCCTGAGCCGCACGTTTACCTCAATCACCGACAAACCGGAAACCGGAAAGATTGAAAAGCTGAAAAACGAAGTCGGCGCGGAATCGGTCATCGACTTGAATTATAAGATCAGCGGAACGACGCAGCTCAAGTCCAAAGTCGAGTTGTTTTCCAACCTAAAGGCCTTTAATCAGATCGATGTCATTTGGGACAGTGACCTTACGACCAAAATTACCAAATACATCGCCTTTAATTTCAACGTCAAGCTGCTTTACGATCGGGACGTTTCAGCAAAGCGCCAGCTCAAGCAGGTCATGGGACTCGGCATTTCCTACAGTCTATTCTGAGTCGGCGCCCGGCTTTTAGCCGACAAAAAAGGCACAATCCATGCCCTTCCCGCCTATGCTTGATCGGGCGGCTGCGGACTGTTGCCGAAGCTGTGCCGCTCGATTTTTATTTAAATAGCAAGAACGTTATTTTTTCTTTGAAAAAGGAAATTCATCAAAGAGGCTTTTGGGGGAGTGCAGGGCGAGAGCGTATTCGCGGCTGACAAAGTTGACGTCTTCGATGGTGTAAAAGGCATCGGGATTCATTTCGCGCACAAAAGCAATCAGATGCACCAATTCGCGCCGCTTGACTACGGTGAACAGAATGCGGACGCGACCGCGATTGCCGTAACCCGTCACTTCGGTCACCACATAGCCTTCACTGCGCAGGTGCTGTACCAAGGCGACGTTATCCTCGGACAGTATGATGCGCACCAAAGAAATTCCCATCGCCAACCGGTTTTCGATCATCATGCCGACCCAATTCCCTGCTGCGAACCCGCCCGCATAGGCCACATAGTAAATCGGATGCGAAAGCGTTTTGACGATATTGGTCATGACGATGAGCCACAGCAGCACCTCGAAAAAGCCGAGAAACGGCACATAGACCCGATAGCCGCGCGAGAGAAGAATGATGCGCAGGGTGCCGAGCGAAACGTCGGTAATGCGCGCGCAAAAAATCAGCAGAGGAATGACGATGAATTGGAGAATAAACTCCTGCATGGCAAGCTCCTGCTTGACGCATTAAAGGGTTCGCAGAACCGCCGTCGTGCCGTTGACAATAAACTGAACGCTGATGCAGAGCGTAATAAATCCCATCATCCGCGTCATGACGTTCATGCCGTTGTAACCGAGAATGCGCAGCAGAAACGTGGAAGCGCGCAAAATGAGAAAGGTGGCACCGGCCACCAGAAGAACCGCGACCGTCATGGCGGCATAATCGCTTAGATTTTGAATCTGGTCCGAAAGTCCTAACGCTACGGCAATCGAACCCGGCCCGCTGAGCATCGGCATGGCCAGCGGCGTAAAAGAGACATCCTGCTTGTGCAGCGATTCATCTTCTTCCTCTTTGGTGGTTTCGAATTTCGGCCGCGCCATGAGCATATTTTGTCCGATACGGTAGAGCAGCAGGCCGCCCGCAATGCGGATAGCGGGCAAGGAGATGTTGAAGAATCGCAGCACCAAATTGCCGGCAAAAAGAAAAATTATCAAGATGAAAAAAACATAAACGGTCGTCTTGCGCAGGATGCGGCCGCGTCGGTCGGGCGTCAGGTTGGCGGAGATGGAAAGGAAAAACGGCACGGCGCCGAATGGATTGACGATCGGGAAAAGGGCGATAAACGTCGTCAAAATCACTGCCGTAAAAGTTGCCGACACATTTCTCTCCTGCTCGGAAAATGGAATATAGATTCGCAGATGATTTGCTTGGAGATTAACGGAAATAGTCTTAAGTTTGGATGTCCGGTACAGGTCATTCTTATTTCGCCCAATCGACCGGAATAATTTGCGAAATAATCTTCAATTTTCCAACATCCGATGATAAAGATCGCCCAATCGGCCCGCACGCTGAAGAGGATCCTCAAACTGCTTGATGAGCAGCTGCGCGACAGCCGAACTCTGGCGATCATCCTGCACAACAACCCCGATCCGGATGCCCTGGCAGCCGGCGTGGCACTCCAAACCTTGGCCGAGAGCCTTTATAATGTCCGCAGCCGATGTTTCTACGGCGGTATGATCAACCGCGCGGAGAATGAAAAGATGGTCAAGCTGCTTGGGATCGCCGTCGAACCGTTTGTTGCGGAACAAATTCAAGCCTGCGACCGCATTGCGTTGGTCGATACGCTTCCGGGTCGCGGCAACAATCCTTTGCCGGCCGACCAAGAGTGTCACCTTATTTTCGACCACCACTTCCACGATGGTCATTTTAGAACCGGCATTCTCATCTACAGCCGCCAGGTAGGAGCGACAGCAACTCTTTTGGCCGAGCTGTTGATCGCCGCCGGCGTGGAGATCCGATCCGATTTAGCCACAGCGCTCATCTATGCAATCCGCACCGAGACGCAGGAACTCCGCCGTGAGGCCCACCCGCGCGACAGGCAGGTTTACCTCAAGCTCTTTCCGCTTTCCAGCGTACAGAAAATCGGTGAAATCGCCTACCCCCGCCTGCCGCATTCCTATTTCGTTACCCTCTCGGCCGCCCTGCAAAAAGCTCTCGTTTTTCGCAGAATCATGGTGGTCGGATTGGAAACCGTTCCTCTGCCGGAAATCGTCGCCGAGCTGGCCGATTTCTTTTTGCGTTACGAACGGATCAGCTGGGTATTGGTTATGGGAGGGTACGAAGGGTATGTTTATTTTTCCCTGCGTACCATTCATCCCGAAGGCCGCGCGTTTAGAATTCTGCAAAAAATACTGGATGACCGCATCAACGCCGGAGGACACGAGACCTATGCCGGAGGACGGCTTCCTAGGGGAGAGCGCTCTTTTGCCGAGCTCGAACGGCAAATTCTCGAACGGACGCCGCAGATTTTAGGCTACACCGCCGCCAAAGTGCAGTGGCGGCCGATTTTACAAGGCATGAAAACAAATCAAAAGGTGTTTCAGTGACGACTGTCTCCAAAATCGATATTCTCCCATCACTCCATTCCATGAGGTAGGTTATGAACGCACATAAATCCTTTATTAAACGACTGGTCGGGCCGAGCGAAGCTCAGCAGGCGGAAATGCTGGAAGCAATCGGCGTCTCATCGCTCGATGAGCTCATCGAGCAGACGATCCCCCGCGACATTCGGCTGCAAAAACCGCTTAATCTGCCTCCGCCGATGGACGAACGAGAGGTGCTGCAACATGTCGACGAGTTGGCGCGCAAGAACGTCGTCGCCCGTTCCTACATCGGCTTGGGGTATTACAACACCGTCACGCCGAGCGTCATCCGGCGCAACATTTTCGAGAATCCCGGCTGGTACACGCAGTACACGCCCTATCAATCGGAAATCTCTCAAGGCCGACTGGAGGCGCTGCTGAACTTTCAGACTATGGTCATCGATCTGACGGCCATGGAGGTCGCCAACGCCTCTCTGCTTGACGAGGCGACGGCCGCCGCCGAAGCCATGGCCATGCTGCACCGCCTGCGCTCTAAGGAAAAAGTCAAGGCGAACGCCGACCGGTTTTTCGTCTCGGACAAGGTCTTTCCGCAGACGCTTGCCGTGCTCCAGACGCGCAGCGAGCCGCTCGGCATCGAGCTGGTCGTCGGCAACGCCGAGAACTTTGCCTTTACGCCGGATGTGTTCGGAGCTCTGCTGCAGTTTCCGGCCGAAGACGGGGCCGTTTATGATTACCGTTCTTTTGTCGAGCGGGCGCATCAGAACGGCGCCCTGGTGGCCGTGGCGGCAGATTTGCTCAGTCTGACGCTGATGACGCCGCCGGGCGAATTCGACGCCGACGTTGTGGTCGGCAGCGTCCAGCGCTTCGGCGTTCCGCTCGGCTTCGGCGGCCCGCATGCAGCCTATATGGCGACGCGCCAAGAGTTCATCCGCCAAATGCCTGGACGTATCATCGGCGTTTCCGTCGACCGTCTCGGCAATCCCGGCTACCGCATGGCCCTGCAAACGCGCGAACAACACATCCGCCGCGAAAAAGCGACCTCGAACATTTGCACCGCCCAGGCGCTGCTGGCGATCATGGCCGGTATGTACGCCGTTTATCATGGACCGGAGGGTTTGCGCGCCATTGCCGAAGAAATTCACGCCAAAGCCGTACAGTTGGAGAGGCTGCTCCTCGATCTCGGCTGGCGCCAACTAAACGAGGCATATTTTGATACTTTGAAAGTAAAGGGCACGAACGAACTCGCGGCGATCGTCAGGCGACTTGCGGCCGAAAAGCTCATCAATCTGCGCTGCATCGACGACGAGACATTCGGCATCTCGATCGACGAAACGACCACCGAACAGGATATCCGCGACATTGCCGGACTGTTTGCCGAAGCCCTTGGGAGATCCCTTCCCGATCAGCCGGCCGCCTCTGTCGGTGAGCGCATTCCCGCCGCTCTTCGCCGCCGATCCGCGTATCTGCAGCACCCTGTTTTCAACATCTACCGCTCGGAAACGGCGATGATGCGCTACATCAAGACGCTGGAAAACAAAGACCTCTCCCTCACCCAATCGATGATCCCGCTCGGCTCCTGCACCATGAAATTGAATCCTGCCACAGCCATGCTGCCGCTCAGCCGACCGGAGTTTGCCGAGATTCATCCCTTTGCTCCGGAGGAGCAAACCGAGGGCTACCGTACCCTTATCCGTGAGCTGGAAAAGTACTTGACCGAGATCACCGGTTTTGCGGCGGCCTCGGTGCAGCCCAACTCGGGAGCACAGGGCGAGTATACGGGTCTCATGGTCATCCGCGCTTATCTGAAAGATCGCGGCCAAGGGCATCGCCGCGTGACGCTGATTCCCGCTTCGGCGCACGGAACCAATCCGGCGAGCGCCGCCATGGCGGGAATGACAATCGTCGTCGTCGACTGCGATGAGCATGGCAATATCGACCTGAATGATCTGCGCGCCAAGGCCGAGCAATACAAGAATGAGCTGGCGGCGCTCATGGTTACCTACCCGTCGACGCATGGCGTGTTTGAAGAGCAAATTCGCGAAATTTGCCGCATCGTGCACGAGTACGGCGGCCAGGTGTACATGGACGGCGCCAACATGAACGCCCAGGTCGGCTTGACAAGTCCGGCGGCCATCGGCGCAGACATTTGTCATCTCAATCTGCACAAGACTTTTGCCATTCCGCACGGCGGCGGCGGACCGGGTGTCGGGCCGATTTGCGCCGCCGCCCATCTGGCTCCTTATCTGCCCGGTCATCCGTTGGTCAAAACCGGCGGCGATAAAGCGATTACCGCCGTCAGCGCCGCTCCGTTCGGCAGCGCAAGCATCCTGCTCATCTCGTACATTTATATCCGTCTTCTCGGCGCCGAGGGGCTGACCCAGGCGACGCGCGCCGCCATTCTCAATGCCAATTACATCAAAGCAAAGCTGGAGCCGTACTATCCCGTCGTCTATACCGGCGCTCGCGGTCGCGTCGGACACGAGCTGATTTTCGACCTGCGTCAAGTGCAGAAAGAAACCGGGGTAACGGTGGAAGACGTCGCCAAGCGGCTCATGGATTACGGTTTTCACGCGCCGACGGTCGCTTTTCCGGTGCACGGGACGCTGATGGTCGAGCCGACCGAAAGCGAGCCGAAGGAAGAGCTCGACCGTTTTTGCGAAGCCATGATCGCCATTCGTCAAGAGATCGACGAGATTCGCGCCGGAAAAGCCGATGCGGCGGATAACGTGCTCAAAAACGCGCCGCACACGGCCGAAGAAGCGGTGTCGGAAAACTGGAGCCACCCCTACAGTCGCGAAAAAGCCGTCTACCCCCTGCCGACGGTGAAAAAGCACAAGTTCTGGACGCCGACCGCGCGCATCGACAACACCTACGGCGACCGCAACGTCTTTTGCGCCTGTCCGCCGATGGATGCCTACCGCTGAATAAAAAAGCCTCCCGATTGACGGGAGGCTTTTTTGTTACAGCACATAATTGGTGCCGTACGGCCAGCGCTGCGGCCGTTCGAGCATGGCGTTCGCCTGATCGTCGTTGATAAAGCGTTCCTTCTTGGGATCCCAGTAGAGCTTGCGCTTCAGTTTCATGGCAATGTGGCTGAGGAGGCAGTTGGTGCAGGCGCGATGCGCGGGCTCGACCGGCGCCACCGGCTGCGTTCGCGTGAAAACGGCGTTGATCCAATCGATGTGATGCTGATTGCTGACGTGCAGACGCACGGCATCTTTGGGCAGTGGCGACAGCAGCTTGGGATCGCTTGCCGAGAGCGCTTCGCTGTTCTTTTTTGAAACCGGATCGCTGGCAGTCACCGCATAGTTGCCGCGCGTCACGAAAATCCAGCCTTCGTCGCCTTCAAAACGCACGCCGTTGGGGAAGGAATCCGAGACGATCATCTCGACGCCGTCGGCAAACTTGGCATGCACGGTAAACGGCCCGTGCACGTCCCACAGCCCTTTGGTCGGGAACTGCGCTTCGGCCTCCACTTCGACGAAATTGGTGTATTCGGCGCCCATGGCCCAGTTGGCGATGTCCAAATGATGCGATCCCCAACCGGTAATCATACCCGCGCCGAATTGCTCGCAGCGCAGCCAACCCGGGCGTGAATAGTCGTTCTGCGGATGCACGCGCTTTTCGGTGTAATAGACATAAGGCGTTGAACCGAGCCACATTTCATAATTGAGATTCGGCGGGATGGGCATCTCCGGTTCCTCCTCGCCGGACGGATCTACCGGCAGACCGATGACGATTCGCTTGAGGTTGCCGACGCGGCCGTTGCGCACCAGCTCGCAGGCGATGCGGAACTGCGGCATGGAACGCTGCTGCGAACCCATCTGGAAAACGCGTCCGGTGCGATGAATGACGTCGCTCAGCTGTCGACTTTCGCGCACGGTCAGGGCGGAGGGTTTCTGCAGATAGATATCCTTGCCGGCCAAAGCCGCCTCGATCGCCGGTTGCGCATGCCAATGATCCGGCGTGCTGATGACCACGGCATCGATTTGCGGATCCGCCAACAGATCACGATAATTGCCGTACAGCTTGATCGGCGGAATAGGCCGATTTTCCTTGGCATACCACTCTTCGACAAACGTTTTGCCCTCGCGCAGCCGCTTCGAATCGACGTCGCACAAGGCAACCACCAGCGCCCGCTCGTCCGCCATGGTTTCCGGCAGATCGTGGTCGCGGGCAATGCGGCCGCAGCCGATCTGACCGATCAAAAGGCGATTGCTCGGCGCCTTGGCGCCGAAAACCGTGGCGGGAACGATGGTCGGCACGCCGAACGCCGCAGCCGTTGCCGCCGCTCCCTTGAGAAAATCGCGTCGCGTAACTTTCATGCTTTGCCTCTCCTATCAAAATATAAAGACGATAAAAATGCTCTGTTTCGCTGCTTCTCCCGCTTACGCTGCCGTTATGAACCGTAAGGTTTTGCTAAGAGTTCGACACTCGTCGCCTTTGCCCGACGAAAATCGATTTTGCGTCCCTCAACGACCCACAACAGCCCGCCTTCCAAATGCCGCAAAAATAGCGGGTCGCGGTAATATTCGATTTTGTGTCCCAACGCGGTATAGAATTGCCGCCCGCCGTCGTATTCGTGAAACCAGGCAAGCGGATAGTAATCTCCAAAGACTTTACCGGGGAACTTTACCAGCTGATCATCCCGAACCGTGCGCAAATCGACGGCCAGCAAAATACGGATATCGGGATTGAGGTGATCGATCAAATAGCACTCGTCTTCCCAGGGCCAAACTTTGGGCAGAAATTTCGTCGCCGGATGCATCGAATCGACTACCACAATGGAGAATTTTTGCAGCTCCGGATGGCGCACGAACGCGCCGCCGACCATAGCCCAAAACCACGGCCAACGTCTTTCGGTGGCGCAGGCGGAGTGAATTCCCATAAAACCGCCGCCCGCCCGGATGTAGCGCATAAACGCCAAACGCTGTGCGTCGGTGTCGAACACCTCATTGTTGGTATTGCTGAAAACGACTGCTTTGAAGCGGCGCAGATTTTCCTCGGTAAAGACTCGAGGATCGTCGCTGACGGTTGCCGTGAGGCCGCGTTTTTTACAAATGCTCTGCAGCGCCTCGACGCTTGCGGCGATGTTGTCATGGACATATCCCTCGCCGTTGCGCGTAAAGATCAAAACATTCGGATGCTCTTTGGCCGTCAGCAAGGAGGTACAGAGCAGAATCATAGAGACGATTGTTTTGCCCATCATGCCCTCTTTCAATAGCTTTATTGATGGAACTAATGCACAGCCTTGCTCGGCTTGCTTTGGCGCTCGACCTTGACACCCGCCTGATGCGCAAAGCTCTGCCAAAAACGCTCACATTCTTCAGGAGACAACGTTCCCTGAAAGACCACCATGCGATAGTGCAAAGCGTACTCGCGGCCGGGCTCAAGCACCCATTCGCGATGGCGGATGGGACAGAACTCGAAAAAGAGATCGCCCCGTCCGTTGTTGGCGTCCAAAGGCCAGACGCGCATGGGCTCGGGATGTTCTCGATTGGCCGGAAAGCTGAGGAAGAGGATGCCCATCCGACCGCCGGCTCCGTCGTCGCCTTCCAGACGGCACCAGCGGGCTCGGCTGCCGTCCGCATCGCTCCGGGACAAGCCCTCGGAAGTCAGGACAGAGCAGTTGTCCTTGTTCCATAATTCCAGCGCGCGAAAGCCGATGCCGCCGCCGTAGCGGTAGGCTTCCAGAATCAGCGCACTGTCCGAAGCGCAGGAGAGGGTCGTGTGGAGGTCGAGAATGCTCACTCGGTGCGGTTCGTTCGCCGCCCAGGTGCGCACCTCCCACACCTCATTCAACGCGACAATCTCCTTACCAGAAGTCATTTCTACATGCTCCTGCCGCACCTTGAATCCGGCAAAGACTGGGCCGCTTACCGTCGACAACACACCTGCGAACCGGACAGTACCTTGGCCGCCGCCGATGTTCCAAAAATCGACCTCGCGTCCCTGAAAACGGGTTTTCGTCCACGGATTCCAAATGCCGTAGTGGTGATAGTGATCGGGCGGCTGGATACGGGTGAGCACTTGTCCGCCGGGCGCCCACAAGGGATGAATAAAGCCGCTGCGGGCGAACAATGGGCTGACGCCTTCCGGCGCCGGCATTACCGCAGCCTGATAGGCCAGCAGCGGCCGATCGCCGTCTTTGAGGAAAATCCTCTGACCGTCGTTAAAACAGGTTAAGCGGCGAGCGGGTGCGGGCTGCTCAGCGACAAGCTCATAAATGCGTTTCATGCCCTTCTTTGTCAATCCGTCCGCCATCCACCAGAGGCACGGCGAAAACGCCGGATCGATCTGGCAGGCAACCGGCCG
>JAPDPN010000111.1:0-9388 GCA_034506455.1 Candidatus Zhuqueibacterota bacterium
TGACAGGAGATGACCGAGGCGCAGGGTTCCGCTAATGCCGCCGCCTCATCGCTCAGATCTTTGGGAATTCGATGCCAAACGCCGTGCGCCAGCAGCTCGCCCGGCAACGCCATTTGTTCTGCAAATCCGCCGTGACGACCTGGCGTAATGCCGTAGAGCACCAAATAATCGCACAAATTATACATGCCTTGTTCGCAATACCAGCAGGCGCCGCAATGCACATCCGGCCCCAGTGCAAGTCTATCGCCGACTTTGACGGCATGACAATTATTACCCACGCGAATCACCGTACCGGCTATCTCATGCCCTGGAATAACCGGTTCGGATTTTGAGATTGGGCCTTCGCGCCAACGGCGCAGATCAGAACCGCAGATTGCCGCGGCTTTGACGGCAATAATGCATCCGTCGACAGGCAGCTGAGGATTTTCAATGTCGGCCAACTCGATGGTTTTCGGACCGGTAAAGAACGCCGCCTTCATTTTGCTTCTCCGGCTCGTTCTTCGGAAGCCAGCCTCAACCCGACGGCTCCTTCCGGATGCGTTTCGCCGAACTGTTCTTTTGAATAGCCTCGACGTTCGAGTAAAAGAACGCACAGGATATCGCATGCCAACGAATTGAACAGAGAACTGCCGGTGGCAATCATACCGTAAGGATCGACGTCGGGTGATTTGACGTGATAGACGCAGTCGCTCATTTTCCCCAAAGTGGAAATCGGATTCTCGGTTTGAGCAATTAGACGCGCGCCTCGTCGTTTGGCAATTTCAGCAAACCGGTTGATTTCGCGACTTTCTCCGCCCTTTGAGATAATATAGACCACGTCTTCACTGCGGACCGCGCCTGCCCCGCCATGCAGAGCATCGGCGGCGTTGATCGGCAGCGCCGGCGTCCCGCAGCAGGCGAGCAGGTGGGCGAATCGCTGAGCGACAGCCCGCGAAGTTCCTGCACCGGCGACCAGAATATGGCCGGAGCAGGCCGACATCATTTCGATAATCGAATGCAGCGTTTCTTCGTTCAGCTGATCGGCAAGGCTTTTCAGCGCTTCGATTTCCATGCGAAGGATTTTTTTCGCCCGCGGCAAAAGAGCGTTATTCATGTCTGCTTATCCTTTCTAAGGCTAATAATTTTTCTTCTCTGCCTGGCGATGATCATATTTCTACGCGTATCCAGCATGACTGCTAAAAACAGAATCACGGCAAAGATCATCGGCTGGAAGTAGAGATTGATCTTTGCCGAGACGAGGCCGCTCCAAATCATACGGATCATTAACGCGCCAATGACGGTGCCGGGAAAAGCAGAACCGACGCCTCCGGATAGAGCTGCTCCTCCCAATACTGCGGCGGCAATTGCGTCGAACTCATCCCCTTTGCCAAAGCCGGCGTTGACAATCCCCAATTGCGTCACTGCAACTAAGCCTCCGAGGGAGGCACAAATGCCGCAAAGAACATAGGCCGAGGCGATGATGCGGTCCACCGGCAGACCGGCGCGGCGGGCATTTTCCGCATTAAAGCCGACGGCGTAATAATGCCTGCCTAAGGGAATGCGACTTAGAAAGAGCTGAATTGCCGTTGCGCTCAAGGCAAAGAGTAAAATCGGCAACGGCAAAAACCCGAAAAGTTTAAAGGCGCCTACTTTTAATATCGCAGCCGGAAATTCCAAGGCGCGCGATTTTGTCAAGAGTAGTCCCAAACCGCGACCGGCAATCATGGTCGCCAGGGTTACAACGAAGGGCAAAATTTTTAATCGAGTAATAAAAAAAGCGTTAAAACCGCCGATGCCGGCGCCCGCCAGCAAACAGACAAACGACGCGGCCACCGGAGACAAGCCGTAATCGCGCATCAGCAGTCCGGCAACGATGGTTGAAAGATACACCGTGGAACCCAGCGACAGATCGACGCCGCCGGTGATCAATACCAACGTCATGCCCAAGGCGGCAATGCCGATGTATGAAGCCTGCTTGGCTATATTGAGCAGAGATTCCGGCTGCAGAAACCGCGGAGAGGTCAGGCCGAAGAGTAGAAATACAATGATAAATATCGACGTCGGCATACAGCGCGTAAAAAGGGCGGTAACATCAATCCGAAAGCTTTTAGAGATTTCAAGCTTTCTGCTCATAGGTGAAAAGCCGCCTCAAGAATTTTTTCGGCGTCGAATTGGTCTTTTGTGAAGCTTTTAATGATTTCGCCGCGGTGAATAACCAGCAGCCTGTCGCACAGAGCGGTCAACTCTTCAAGCTCCGAAGAAATCATCAAAATGCCGGCACCTTCGTCGGCCAAATGATTGATCAGAGAATAGACCTCATATTTTGCGCCGACGTCGATGCCGCGCGTGGGTTCATCTAATATGAACAGCAGAGGCCGGGCGAGCAGCCATTTGCCGAGCACGACTTTTTGCTGATTGCCGCCGCTGAGGCTTTTTACGATTTGTTTGAGGCTTGTGCAGCGGAGATTCAATTGTCGAACCTGCGCTTCTGATTCAGACGCCATTTTTTCTGCGTCGAGAAACCTTGCAAAGTCAACAAATCGGTTTAGTGTAGCCAGAACAAGATTATCCTGAACCGTGCCGTCAATTAACAGCCCTTCTTCACGGCGATTTTCTGTAACGAAGGCCATGCCCAGTTCAATGCACCTGCGCGGCGAAGGCTGCTCGAGGATCCGGCCGTTGAAAACAATCCGGCCGCTGTCGAACGGTTCCAGACCAAAAAGGAGCCGCGCCAGCTCGGTTCGACCGGACCCCATCAATCCGAAAAGCCCCAAGATTTCACCTTTTCGGATCTCGAAAGAGACGTCCTCCACCAATCCTTCGGCTGAAAGGTGCCTTACCTCCAAAAGAACCTGTGCCTGCGGTGTTCCTTGACGAATTGGAAAGAGATATTCCAATTCACAGCCGCACATGGAAGCGATCATCCGCTGTAGTGTAAACTCGGAGGCGGCGCCGAAATCAACCATGCGGCCGTCGCGCAAAACCACAATGTCGTCGCACAGTCGCATGACTTCATCCAGATCGTGCGAAATATAAATAATGGTTTTGCCTCTTTGCTTCAAGCCGTCGATCACTTGAAATAAGCGTTCCTTTTCGGCAGCAGTGAGCGAAGTGGTCGGCTCATCGAAAATCACCAGCTCGGCATCGGCATGCAAAGCCTTACAGATTTCGACCAGCTGCCTTTCACCCGGCCGCAGCCTTTCCAACAGCCAATTCGGCGGCAAATCGAGGCCGACTTGATGGAGCAGCTGCAGCGCCTTGTCATGCATCGCTCCCTTGTCGATCCATGGGCCTCGCCTTGGATAGCGGCTTAAAAACAGGTTGTCGGCGATGCTGAGATTATTGAAAAGATTCAGCTCCTGATGAATGAGGGCGATTCCGGCCTCGGCTGCAGCTGCAGGTCCTTCGAGCCGAAACGGCCTGCCGCGGAAATAAAGTTCACCGCTGTCGGGTTGAAGTTCACCGCATAGGATGTTCATTAATGTCGACTTGCCCGCGCCGTTCTCGCCGATTAACCCCAGGATGCGATTCGGGATGATGTCAAAAGAGACGCTGCGCAATGCAGGCGCCCCGAAAAAGGACTTGTCGATGTTGCGAATGGAAATAAGCGGAGTCATCGCTTACTCATGCCTCCTGACTTCCCCACCCGCCACGCGTCCACCGCGGCCGCGAGAAGGATGACTCCGCCTTTGACAATGTTAACGATGAAAAAGGAAAGATTCATCAAATTAAGTGAATTGGCAAGAAGAGTAAAAAACAACGCGCCTGCACAGGCGTCCCGAACCCGGCCGCGACCGCCGAACAAGCTGATGCCCCCAATAACGGCAGCACCGATAACGTCGAGCAGAAGGTCTTGGCCGAGAGTCGGTCGGCCGCCTTCCAAACGCGCCGAATAAATAACGGAACCAAGCGCAGCGAAAAAGCCGCTCAATGTAAAAGCCGTGAGGGTGACCATCGGCACATTGATGCCTGAAATCAAAGCCGCTTTGGCATTGAGGCCCACGGCATAGAGTTTTTTTCCAAAAGCGGTGTGCTGAAGAATAATATGCACGACAATTGCAGAAGCAGCCACAATCCAGACCGGTATGGGCAACAACACTCTTTTTTGGGCTATAGCAGTAAAGGATGTCGGAAGATGGGTAATATTTTCCGATGCAGTCAAATAGATTGCCGCGCCGCTGAAAAACATCATACTGACCAAAGTGACGATGAACGGCGGCATTTTCAAATAGGCAACGGCAAACCCGTTGAAAAAGCCGACAAGAATTCCAACGGTCAACATAACCGCAACCGCTGCGGAAACTGCGAAAACGGAACCGGCAAGAAAGCCTCCTTGTTCCGAAAAGACGATGTTCCACAGCGGCGCCTTGGCAAAAACGACGGGATCGGCTGATTGACACATCAAAGAAGCGCCGCAGACGCTCGCCAGTGCCATGATGGAAGACTGCGACAAATCAATGCCGCCCACGATCATGACCAACAGCTGCCCGATCACCAGAGACAACAGAGGCCAAAAGTTGGAGCTTAGATTGGCAAGATTTCGTGAGCTTGCAAATGCGGGTAATAGAGCCGACATGACTATGAAATATCCGACAGTCAAAGTCAATACAAAATTGCGCCGGAGCAGTTGTTGAATGCCGTGCATCAGTGATGTTGTTGCAGAAAAATCGTTCATCGTGATATCAATCCCCGATGCAGCAGAACGCAGCCCCACATATCTACTGCACGTTCGGCATAATTGTCCAACGTTAAGGTAAATCCGGGATCGACGATCCATTTTTTAGGCTGTTTTTCGCCGTTATCGATGGCGCGCAGCAGTTCATCCATCAACGAGCGGGCTTCAAAAAAGAGATCCTGCACGCCGGTCGCATCGATGATCCGTTCACGCATCATGCGGCAGGCAAACGAGTCTCCGTCAACTCCACCCAAAATAACATGGCGCGGATCTGCATCCGAGGTCCATTTGCCGAGAGGTTCGAGAACGGAGCGCAGCTGCGGATATAAAAAGTCGGACGAGGTAAAAACAAAATCGATATCCGGATTGGCCTGTATGGCGGCTTCAAAGTTGGCCAGAGTTGTGCCGGCATCCCATTTTGACGGCACTTCAACGACCGGTTTAAACAGTTGCGGACGCTTGGCCAGCGCGGCATAGAAACCATCCCGCCGTGCGATCGAGTTGGGATCGCCGAGATCGCCGACGATGATGCATGGCCGATAGCGACGGCCTGAAGCTGCCGCCTTTTCCACCATGTAATCAACAGCTTTTTCCGCAATCAGCTTGTTGTCGGCGAGCACAACTATGGCGTTGCGGCTGCTGTCGGCAGGAGGACGATTAAAGACGGCGATCGGAATGCCCGCCCGATTGGCTTCGCCGATGATCGTGTTGGCGCTCTGACCGTCTTGGGGAATGATGATGATGCCGTCAACTTGCTGGGCGATAGCATCGCGTACCTGTTCCAGCTGACGATTGGCGTCCTGCGAAGAATTGCGTTCGATCACCCGAACGCCGCGCGCTTTCAGTTCCTCCGTGATGGCCTTATGCGCGCCCACCCAAAACTCGGTTTCAAGGTCTTGAAAGGAAAAACAGATTGTCAATTGTTTTTCTTTTTTTCCGCAGCTGCCGCCGCTTATGAGAAAGAATCCGACAATAACGGCAAAAAACAAATACTTGCCACGCTTCATATCCACTCTCCTGAGAAAAAGCACTTTTGCATCTGCCGGTAACTCTCGGATGCACGCTTAGAGTCGAGCAAAACGCCGTCAATTTTCAAGAAGATAGGCCGCCGTATTCTGGTCGGTAATCAGAACCTTTGGAATGCCGGTTTTGAGTGCGGCGCGGATGACTTGTCGCTTCTCATCCCCGCCGGCAACGGCAATGACGCATGGGATTCGGCGCAGTTCTTCGAAACTAAGGCCGATGATCCGTTCGTCGAGCGGGGTCTCAACTTTTCCGCCTTGTTCATCGATAAAGCGAAGCGCAATATCGCCGACAGCACCGTTGTCGGCCATCGAAGCGAGCTCCTGGGGACTCAAGCGAAGCGGCTCCGGAATCGACAGACGTCCCGGTGCAAATCGTCCGATGCTCAGCACGGCAATATCCGCATGCGCTGCCAGCGACAAGGCTGCCGCTATAGTCGGGTCCTTTTTGAAAACCTTAGCCGATTTCACATCGGCGGCAATGCCGGGGGCGTTCAAAAGGTACAATTCCGCCGACAATTTCGCCGCCATCTGCCGCGCCAATTCAGCGGATTGCTCCATGCTCATGACCTGCCCAAGGTTTCCGTTCATCTGTACGATCTTTAATCCCGGCATTTTGATAAACGGTAAGGCCTGGACGACTGAAATCATGGTCTTTCCCATGGCAATGCCAATGACTTCATTGCCGGTCAGTCGGCGCAGGAGGCATTCAACTGCGGCCGGCGCCAAGGTCGCCTGGACCGACGCCGGCGACGCAGTGTCTTCGCAAGGCACAACCACAACTTCGTGCAGACCGTAACGCCTCTCGATTTCCGCTTCCGCCTCCATCTGTGTACGCATGCCGGTTTGAACATTCAAGGTAATGGTCACAATATTTTCTTCTCTAGCCTGCTTGAGAAGACGGGAAATTTTGATGCGCGACAATCCCAACCGCTCGGAAATCTGTTGTTGCGTCAAACCATTCAAATAATATTCGGCAGCCACTTTGTAAAGAAGCCGAAGTTTATCAATCGTCTGCGCCATTGTGTGTTCATTTGTTCATTAATAAACATTTGAACATTACAAAACGGCCTGGACTTTTGCAAGTCTTTTTTTAAGGAAAACAATAAGGCGTTAAAACAAAAAACGCCGACGAATCAATTGGAGGACCGTCGGCGCAGCGAAAGGATTAATGGAAAAAATCAAGTCAACTGATGAAAAAAATTTTTCAAGAGCGGATAGATCTGCCTGTAGAGCTGCATTCTCTGTCGATATTGTTGCATTCTGACGGAATCGGGTTCGAATCGACGGTCGAGCGCTACATGAAGACGGATGCCATCTTCTACCGCTTTGTAGATTCCGCATCCGTTTCCCGCAGCCAGGGCCGCTCCGAGGCAGGCGGCATCGGTGACCTTGAGCCGTTGAACGTCAACGCGACAAATATCGGCTTTCAGCTGCAGCCATAAGTCGCTCTTGGCGCCGCCGCCGACGGCGCGCAGTTCACGGATTTCGATGCCGGCGTCACGCAGCAGAGCCAGGTTCTGTTCCAGCTCGAACGTCAATCCCTCTAAAAGTGCTTTAGCGATATCGGCTTTACGAGTTCGAAAAGTCAGGCCAAGAAAGGCGGCGCGGGAATGTACATCGAGCGTCGGCGTACCGCTGCCGCTGAAATGCGGCAGGACAAAGAGTTCACTCGGTCCCTGCGGAGCATTTTCCAATAAAAGATCATAGGCATCGCGGTTCATTTTTTTTGCAGTCTCTACCTCCGACGTTCCCAATACATCGCGAAACCAGCGCAGTGACAATCCGCCGGAGTGATTGAGTGTCATGGCGACATAGCGTCCCGGAACAACGTGTCGGTAAACTGATATGCCGCCACGCCTCAATGAGTCGTCCAAATTGGCCGTCGCCGTAACAACTTCGACAACTTCAGCCGTACCGGTCGAGACCATTGCTTGGCCTGGATTCACAACTCCCGCTCCGAGGGCAGCGCAGGCTTGGTCATGCCCGCCGGCAAAAACTTTGACTGCGCCTTTTAAACCCAATTTCTGCCAAATTGGTAGAGTTGTTAAAAACTCTTTTTCGTTTGCCACCGGAGAGATCCGATGCGGGTCGATGCCGCAGGCATCCAGAATCGTCTCCGACCAACGGCCGGCGCGAAGATCGAAAAGCTGCGTACGCGAAGCAAGGCAAGCACTGATCATCGGTCTTCCGCAAAGCCGATTGATAATGAAATCTTCATATAAGCAAAAGCGGGCGGCGTTTCGCCAAATATCAGGTTCGTTTTTTTGCAGCCACAGAAGCTTCGGCAGGGTGTTTATGGTATGCATCGGCATACCGGTAATTTGAAACAAGCGTTCGGCTCCGAACCGTTCTTCCAGTTCGATATTTTCCTTTACCGTTCGTGTATCCATGCCGAGAATGAATGGTCGCATCGGCCTTCCCGCATGATCGATGGGCGCAACGGCCTCGCCTTGACATGACAAAGCCAGCGCCTCAATCGGATCGGAATGAGCGCTATAGGCCGCTTCTGCGATGCATTCGCAGGCAAATCGAAACACCTCTTCACCGTCCTGCTCCGCCCAGCCTGTGTGAGGTGTTGCTATGCTGTATTCCCGATAAGCGCGGCCTAGGATTTCGCCGTCGCGGCTAAAAACCATGGCTTTGCAGCCGGTTGTCCCAATATCCAAACCCAAAAGCGACATCTTCCTCCCTCCGGCGCTATTACTTTAAAGCGGGATCGTTAAGCTTATACCGGTCCCGCTCAGCTCAAGTTATTGATGGCGATAAACATCCCATTTCAGATAAGTCGAAAAAGCCTCTTCGATGATATCTGCAACGAACGCCGGCGTCATGGCGGCGTGATGTTCAAAGCCGTTTTGGCAGATGTAGCGCATCAACGACTGCAGGTTGGGCACTTGAACGACCGCACGGGCTCCGAAAGTCTCCAAGGGATCGTTCGTAAAGGTGCCTTCGCCGACGTAAGCGCGGATTTCCCCATAGACGTCATCGGTGGTGATGCGGGCAAAGGTCAATGGTCCGGCCGGAGTTCGTCCGGAAACCGCGCCGAAAGTTTTCTCCTCGCCGATGATGGTCCCCAAGATTTCGGCGCGCTTGATTTGAATATCCGGCAAAAACTCTTTGGCCCAGTTGCCGCAGTGGAAAAAGACGCATTTGTTTTCGTCGTTGCCGTAATTGTTGTTCCAGTCGACCAGTGCGCTGGGCTTGCCGGAGGCAAGCTGCAGAGCGTACATTGCGGCGACGCCGGTAATGTCGACTTCGCAGGCGCTCGGTTTGAGGTTTTGGCTCATCAGGCTCATGAGGGCGCAGACATTGATGCCATAGTTCTTTTGGATCGATGTCCAGCACTGCAGCGCAGTAGCGGCGATGTCATTCTCGTCCATCCATGCATCGATGACCACGGCCAGTTTGGCCATTAGCAGAAGCGCCTGCGCAGGCGCTGAAGAGGTGTCGGCATAAGCGGAAATCTGCTTAATTTTTTCCTGTACGCGAGGTTCATTGTCCTTAAGCGTCTGAGCATTGCCGATGACTTCGGAAAAATCGATGGTAATGACCGACATTCCGGCATCCTGCAGCAGTTTTTCACTGTAGCGGACGGTATTGAAAGCGCCGGGACGCGCGCCGATGGCGCCGAACCGCGCCTTGCGCATGCCGTTCACCACCCGGCAAACGCCGAGAAATTTCTGCAGGTCTTTTTTAAAGGATTCGTCGA
>JAPDPN010000112.1:0-9100 GCA_034506455.1 Candidatus Zhuqueibacterota bacterium
AGCACCGAGGCCGTTGTACAGTTGAAGGCAAAGCGAAAGGCTTTTACTCGGCTGCCGAGCACCAGAGCGATGAGCAGCGCGTCGGGCGGAACCGGAAAAAAGGACGCTTCGGCAAAGCTGAGAATAAAGAGCGCGGCTGCGCCGTACGGGCTTTCGGCCCAACTCAACACCCAGTTGTAGAGTCGCCGGATTATATTGGGTTTGACTGCCGGGCGATCAGTCTGGGTCGCACTCGAAATCGAATTCATCCCTCACCACCATAATGTTCTTAAAATGAGCCGAATAAAGCGCAAGGTATCTCCGGCCGGTCGGATGGAGCTTTTTTGTCCGGTATAGATCGTCGCTATGGGTATTTCGTTAAAGACGGCGCCTTTCCTGCCGAGTCGAATGAGCAGCTCGGATTCGAGTTGGAATCCTTTTTCCCGCAACGTCAAACCGTTCAAGCGGTCGAGGCGAAAGGCGCGCATGCCGCACTGGCTGTCGTGAATTCTCCTGCCTCCGGTTAACGACACGAAGATGGAGGTAATGCCGTTGCTCAGCTGCCGGTGCAGCGGCATGTTCCGCCGGTCGATTCGATTGGCCAAAACGGCGGTACAGAAACCGTTTTGTATGGCGCAAAAAAAGTTCGGCAGCGCCTGCGCCGGATGCTGGCCGTCGCTGTCCATGAAAAGTATCCACTCGTATCCCCCCCGACGCGCGATGGCGACGGCGGTCAAGATCGCCGCAGCTTTGCCGAGGTTTTGCGGATGTCGAACCACCTGCGCGCCGCAGCGCTCAGCCAATTCAGCGGTCGCGTCGGCTGAACCGTCGTCGACCACCAACACATGTTCTAAAGATTGGTATGCCGAGATTCCCTGCAGACAGGCGACGATGTGGTCTGCTTCGTTATAGGCAGGCAGCGCGATGAGTGTCTTCGGCTTGCCTTCCACTCGTTCTACAGCAGGCTTATTTGATTCGCTTGAAAACATTAAAGCCGTGCGGCGTCTCGATAATTTCGCTCACCTGGTCGATCTTGAGCGCCGCAATGGCGTTTTCGATTGCCGGAGCAAAGTCACCGCGATTGAAATAGCCGAGATCGCCGCCCTTTGCCGCGCTGGGAGCGATCGATCTGGTTCTGGCCAGCTCGCTGAAATCTTTGCCCGCTTTCAATTCGGCCAGGATCTGCTCCGCCTCGGCGCGGGTCTTGACGAGAATATGCAGCGCGTGAAACTCGCCCAACGGCTTGGTGGGTGTCGTGCTCGTCGACGGCTTCCAAATCCAGCCGGTAACCTGAACCTTCAGCCAATTATCCTGCTCATAGAGCACAATCATTTCCGTGCCCTGCAAAAGCGCACCGATCTTTTGCCCCTTCGGCGCATCGCGTAAATTTTCCTCCTGAACGCCGACATAGACCTTTTTCGTTTGCGCAAAGCTGGTCAAGGCGATCGCCCATATCAGTAAGCAAAAAACAAATCGATTCAACACGGCCTCCGTTGCTTGGTTGACAGATTCGAGGACGTTATTTCAATCTGTTAAATGTATAAAATTTTTACCTTTTTCCGAACACTTTTTTCACCGCCGGCGCTAAAGGGATCAGCGGATCGCCGCCTTTTCTTGCCGCAGACGCTCCACTTCTGCGAGGAGCGCCGAGACGATCTCGTTTTCAGCGACTTTGCGAATGATCTCGCCCTTGCGGAAAAGCACGGCGCTGCCTTTGCCGCAGGCGACGCCGACGTCGGCTTCCTTGGCTTCGCCGGGACCGTTGACGACGCATCCCATCACCGCGACCGTCAGCGGCTCTTCGACTCCGGCAAGCCGCCGCTCCACTTCTTCGGCTATGGGTATCAAATCGACCTGCGTACGGCTGCAGGTAGGACAGGAAATCAGATTGACGCCGCGCTGCGAAAGGTTGAGTGCTTTTAGAATTTGAAAGCCGACATAGACTTCTTCGACCGGATCGCCGGTCAATGATACGCGCAGCGTGTCGCCGATCCCCTCGGCAAGCAGGATGCCGAGCGCTACCGCCGATTTGATGGTGCCGGAGCGTACTGTGCCCGCTTCGGTCACGCCGATGTGCAGCGGCACGTCGGTTCGACGAGAGGCCTCGCGATAGGCGGCAATCGTTTTGACCACATCGGATGATTTGAGCGAGAGCACCAGATCTTCAGCGCCGAATTCACGGCAGAGATCGATGTTGCGCAAAGCGCTGCGCACCAACGCCTGAACCGTGGGTCCTCCCTCTTCCTTGAGAATGTCTTTTTCGATGGAGCCGGAATTGACGCCGACGCGGATGGGCACCTTGGCGGCCACCGCCCGTTCGACCACGGCCCGAACTTTTTCCCGTCCGCCGATGTTGCCGGGGTTGATGCGGATTTTGTCGGCTCCCGCATCGATGGCCGCCAAAGCCAGCTCATAGTTGAAATGGATGTCCGCAACCAGCGGTGCATCGACACGGCGACGGATGGCGGCAAAAGCCTTGGCTGCCGCCTGCGACGGCACCGCCAGCCGGACAATCTGACAGCCGGCCTGCAGCAGCCGTTCGATCTGCCGCAGAGTGGCATCGACATCCTCGGTCTTGGTGTTGGTCATCGACTGCACGCTGATCGGCGCACCGCCGCCGATAACCAGGTTGCGCACGAATACTCGGCGAGTATTAGAGCCCATTTTTTTCCTCTTTTTGAAACCGTTTACGGGAGGAAAATTTAGGAAAACTAGAGCTGGAAAGCTAAAATAAAAAGCGGGTCTTGCGACCCGCCCGTGAGGAAAGAAGCGCAGTGGAAATGTGTTGATTCGAAATGCAAATCAACACCCATCACAAACGAATTCATAGTGCATTTTGTTCTGCCTCGCATGGCGACGAGCCTGCCAAACCTGAAGGGCCTTTTTCCATTCCCCTTCTTTTTTCTCGTCGAAATAGATATAGTTCGTATTATACTCGTCGCTTTCCGGACCGAAATCGTCTATAAACAGAAAAGCCATAGCGTCCTCCATTATTTTTTCGGTGCCATAATTAACAAATCCAATGTTGCGTTATGATAAAGAGAGCGTAAAGTATGTTGTCAGCAAGAAAATGGGTTGCAAAAGTCGGTGCGTTTTTGTTTATTCGACCGGTCAATGGTGCGAGGACGCTATGAACCTTTGGCAAAGAATCGTTGAAGTGCAGGCAAGCGGGGGCAAAGCGGTGCTGGCGACGGTGGTGGAGGCGTCAGGTTCGGCGCCGCGGGAGGTCGGCGCCAAGATGCTGGTGTTTGAGGATGGTGCGCCCGAGGGCACAATCGGCGGCGGCGCTATCGAAAAAGCCGTGATCGAGGAGTGCATGGCGGCGATGCGCGATCGGCGGCCGAAACTGCTCGAATATGAACTGACCGAACTGCAGATGAGCTGCGGCGGCAGGGTTAAAATTTTTATCGAGCCGCTCTTTTCCGCGCCGCCGCTTATCATTTTCGGCGCCGGTCACGTCGGCAAAGCGATGGCCGCCGTAGCCGATCTCCTCGGTTTTCGCGTAACGATCGTCGATAATCGACCCGAGTTCGCCAACCCCCGGCGTTTTCCAAACGCAGAAAAAATAGCGGCCAAAGAGTACTCTGCCGCTTTGACCGAACTCGAGTTTACGCCCGAAACCTGCCTCGTAATCGCGACCCACCAACACATCCACGATCGCGAAATTTTAGAGTACTGCGTGCGTCAACCGTTTGCTTATTTGGGGATGATCGGCAGCCGCACAAAGGTTCAGCAGACCTTCAAGGCGCTCGAAGAGGCGGGCATCGACCGGGCGGCGCTGCAGAGAGTGCACTCGCCGATGGGACTGGCGATCGGCGCCCGCACACCGGAGGAAATCGCCGTGTCGGTGGCTGCGGAAATGATCGCCGTGCGCTACGGCGTCGACGTTTCGGCGCTTTCCATGAGGCTGCAGAATGATTAGCGGCTTGATTCTGGCCGCCGGAGAGTCGCGGCGCATGGGCGAATTAAAGCCCTTGCTGCGCATCAACGGCCTGACTTTTCTTCAACACATTGAGCAGGCGCTGCGCGGAGCAGGGATCGAAGAAATTATCGCGGTTATCGGTCATCAAGCCGCGCGCATCCAAAATGAAAGCGGCGCGAACGTCCGTTTCGTCGTCAATCCGAACTATCAGCTCGGTCAACTGTCGTCACTGCAGACGGGCATTCGCGCCGTCGGCAACGCCGAGGCGGTCATCGTCTGTTTGGTGGACCAACCGCACGTTCAGCCCGCCTGGATCGAGCAGCTCGTTACCGCTTTTCGCGAGGCTCATCCCCTCATCGTTCGACCTTGCTGCAAGGGACGCTGCGGTCATCCCGTGCTTTATGCTGCCGAACTTTATACGGAGCTTCTGAACTTGCCCCTAACCGAAACGGCCAAGGCGGTTTTTCGGCGCCACGGCGAACGCACCCGCCTCGTCGAAATCGATTCGGAAGGTATTCTGCTCGACGCCGACACGCCGGAGGATTACGCTGCAATTCGCCGCTTCTTTGACGCGTCGGAGTGACGTATCCCGCTCAGTCAGTGTCGCGCTTGAAGCAGCTGCGTTGCGGCGTACATTCCTGCGGCGAGACGGCGTTGAAATCCGGCCCGAGCGCCGAAACCGTACGCAGACATTGATATTGCGCCGTCAGCCGCTTGTCCTTTGCGGCAGAGGGATCGAGCAGACCCGGATAGCGCGGACCGACGCGCATCAATAGAGGGCAGACTTTATATTCCATGGCCATGCTTCGAATGCTTCAAAATTCTATTACGCTTTGCCCATCATCTCCATTACGGCGCGCTTGATCAAATTTCTCACCAGCGGCACTTTGTACTCGTTTTTGTCCAACGGTGCGGCCTGCGCCAATTCGGCTTTGGCGGCTTCGAGCAAAAGCTCCTCCGAAATCGCCTGGCCGGAGAGCATCGCTTCCGTCTTGAGCGCCCGCCACGGCTTGGGCGCCACGCCGCCCAACACGATCCTCGGTTCGAACAATCGATCACCCTCCACTCTGCCGGCCGCCGCCACGCTGACCATGGCAAAATCGAACGAATCGCGCTCGCGGAACTTGAGATAATGACTCTTGAGCCGCTTAGCCCGCGCCGGTACGATGATCTGCGTCACCACCTCATCGGCAGCAAGCACGGTCTCGTGATACGGATCCTGTTCAGGCAGAACGTAGAATGTTTCCGCTTTGATGCGCCTGGATTTTTTCGCACCCAGGATCTCGATCTCGGCATCGAGAGCAATCAGCATCGGCGCCACATCCGAGGGATGGACGATGTAGCATGGATCGCCGCCGAGAATGCAGTGATACTTGTTCTCGCCGTAGATGGCGTAGCAGAGCTCGCCGCCTTTGCGAAAGCAGGGAAAACGGCTGCTGCGGTAGTACCAGCAGCGCGGCCGCTGACAGAGATTGCCGCCGATCGTTCCCATGTTGCGCAGCTGAATCGTGCCGACCGACTGCACCGCTTCGATCAACCCTGGATAAGCCTTTGCCGGTGCAAAATCGAGAATATCGGCCAAACGAACGGCAGCGCCGATGCGCAATCCCGCTCGATCCTCTTTCATCTCCGTAAGCTCGGTCACCTGCTTAAGGTTGATCACCGCTTCCGGTTGGACGATTCCGTCCTTCAGGCGCGCCAGGGCATCGGTGCCGCCGGCATATAGCAGCGCCTTGTCGCCGTAATCGGCCAACAGACGCGGAATCGCTTTTAGGTTCTTTGGGTAGATGTAGGAAAAGCTTTTCATGACCGCCCCTCCTTCCGTTCGATGGCCGTCAGCACTTTATCCGGCGTAATAGGCAGCTCGGTGATGCGCACGCCGACGGCATTATAAATCGCGTTGGCAATGGCGCCGACGCCCGGAATGGCCGGAGGCTCGCCCAAGCCGATGACGCCCCGCTCATGCTGATCATAGATGGTCACGTCGAAATCGGGCATCTCGAGCGCACCGGGAATTTTATAGTTTTCCATATCCGCATTGGGCATGATGCCGGTTCCGCGATCGAGCAGACGCTGTTCGAGCAGCGCATAGCCGATCTCGCCGATCATGGCGCCGTTGATCTGACTGCGCGCCGTCAATAGATTGACCACCAAGCCGCAGTCCTGGACGGCGATCATCTTTAACACCTTCACCTTGCCGGTTTCACGGTCCACTTCCACTTCGGCAAACTGCGTCCCTGCCGTGCCGCTGTCGGACAGACCTTCGGCCCAGGACTCCATGGCCGAGATGGTCGCGCCTTCCAGCAGCGCGCAGGCCTGCTTCCAGCTCAACGTTTCACCGGTTGCGGTTATGGTGAATTTTTTAGCCGCATATTGCACCTGCTCGACGGCAACGCCCTTTGCCTCCGCCACTGCCGCGATGAGGCGTTGTTTGGCGCTTTCGGCGGCGCGTTTGACCGCCGGTGCGACCGAAGGCGCCGTGGTGCTGCCGCCGCTCGCGGGCGCCCAGGGAAAGTCGCTTTCACCGATGTGCGGCCTGACGTCGGTCAAATCGAGCTCCAGATCTTCTGCCGCCACCGCCGCGACCAGCGTGCGGGTACCGACCCCAAGGTCCTGCGTGCCGATGCGCACATCCACGGTGCCGTCGCTGTAAATGTTGACGATCGCAGTCGTGCCGCGCGTGCCGCCTCCGCCCCATTCGCCGGACCCCATACCCAAGCCGCGCACCTTGACGCCTTTTTGACTCCCGGAAGGCTGCCGACGATGCCAGCCGATGCGCTCGGCGCCGATCTGATACTCGGCCTGCCGTGTGGGATTGGGATCGTTCAGCTGTCTCAACTTGAGCGGATCCATGCCCAAAGCCTCGGCCAACTCATCCATGATCGAATCCATGGCAAACGCCGCCTGCGGATGACCGGGTGCGCGCATGGGCGCCGCCGGACCGGCGTTGATATACACATCCCGTTGTTTCACCTTCCAATTGGGGAAAAAATAGATATAAGGCTGCGGAACGCCCGCGCCGCCGCCGACGCCGCCGGTGCCGAACGCTTCCATCTCGAAAGCGGTCAGCTTGCCGTCCTTTTTCGCACCGATCTTTATCCGTTGAAAAGACGAAGGCCGATTGCCGGTGCAGAGCATCTCTTCTTCCCGATCGAGCATCAGCTTGACCGGTGCTCCGGCTTGCTTGGCCAAACGCGCACAGATGACGTTGTAGGACTTGGGGCCGAACTTGCTGCCGAATCCGCCGCCCATGTGATGGGTAATGACATGGATGCGGCTTTCAGGGATGCCGAGCGCCTGCGCCAAGCCGCTGCGCGTGCCGTGAACACCCTGCGTGGAATCCCACAAATAGAGTTCTTCCCCCTCCCATTTGGCGACGCAGCCGTGCGCTTCGAGCGGCGTATGAACCTGAACGTTCATATGGAACTCCCGCTCGATGATCACGTCCGCTTCGGCAAAGCCCTTTTCGACGTCGCCTTCGCCGTATTCTTCAAGCTCGCCGAGGTTGTTCTCGCGCCCGCTCATGACCCGCGGCGCATCGGGCTTGAGAGCTTCCTCTTCGCGCACCACAAAGGGCAGCGGCTCATAATCAACGCGAATCCGCCGCAAGGCCTCGGCAGCGGTATGCTCATCAGCGGCAGCGACCGCCGCCACCTCATCGCCGACGAAATTGACTTCGTCCTTCAACTTGCCGATCACCGCTTTGACGCCGGGCAACGCCTGCGCTGCGGAAACATCAACCGAAACGACGCGCGCATGCGGATAAGGACTGCGGAGAATCCTGCCGTACAGCATCCCCGGCAGGTTTATATCATAAGTATACTTGGCTCGCCCCGTCACCTTTTCGGGGCCGTCGATGCGGGGTACCTCCTTCCCCAAATAGCGCGCTCGATCCAAATGTTTCCATCCCGCCATGGCTTTATCCCTCCCTCTGCATACGTTCTGCCGCCTGCGCAACGGCTTTGAAGACGTGCGGATACGTGCCGCAGCGGCACAAATTTCCGGCAACCGCCCGCTTGATCTCCTCGAGTGTGGGCTTGGGATTACGGCGCAGCAACGCTAAACCGGACATAATGAATCCGGGAGTGCAAAAGCCGCACTGCAGCGCATCGTTTTCGACAAACGCCTCCTGCAGAGGATGAAGCCGATCGCCTCGGGCCACCCCTTCGATGGTCTCAACCGAGCAGCCGTCGGCATCGAGGGCGAGCATGGAGCAGGCCAAGACCGTGCGGCCGTCGAGAATGACCGTGCAGGCGCCGCACTGTCCTTTGTTGCATACCCGTTTGGTGCCGGTCAAACCGAAAGAATCGCGCAGCAGATCGAGCAGCGTCGTCCTAGGATCGCACTGCGCTCTTTTCTGCTCGCCGTTGACCTGCAGAGTGATGGTGACCGAATCGGGACCGACTATGCGCCCATGTTCGGCGGCTGCTGAAAGCGGCCGAATGCCCTTGAGTGCGGCAGCGCCGATCAGACCGCCGCTAACGCCTTTGAGGAAACCGCGCCGGGAAAGGCCGTTGTGAATGTTTTTTTCTTCCATCATCGGCTCTCCTTTAATGCAAAGCGGTAAAATGTTCCCTTTAAGTTTCTGCCTTTAGAGAACAAATTATAACTTTTATTAATTAGAGCAAGTGAAATCGCAAATACGCTTACGGCCGGGGGGTGTAGGATAAAAGGTCGAAAGTCCAAAGTCGAATGTCAAGGGTGGCAGGTCGAAAGTCCAAAGTCGAAAGTCAGATTAAAATAGTGCGGGATGTTGAATTTTGCGGCGGTTTTGCCGTATCGTAGAACAATTTTTTAAATTGTCGACGTAGAGCCATTTTTCAAATTGTTCTCGGGGCGGGGGTTAACCCAGACCAGCGATTTTGCTACTGAAAATTTGCAGGTTAATAATACGTGAGTTGATCGCAATTTGGAAAATTGCGCTACAGGCACGGGATAAATCCCGCGCTGCCGGGACGAGATGAATCTCGCGATACCGGCACGAGATGAATCTCGCGCTACGTTGATGCACGAGATGAATCTCGCGCTACGTTAGATTGCGCTGCGGGGGCGGAATAAAGCTCGCGATACCGGCACGAGATGAATCTCGCGCTACGTTAGATTGCGCTATGGGCGGTTGTGCGACAATTACGGGATCCAGTTAAAGTTCAAACGGCATCCTCTTCACAATCTCTTGTTCCTTGCCTGCAAACTGTTAGG
>JAPDPN010000113.1:0-1983 GCA_034506455.1 Candidatus Zhuqueibacterota bacterium
ACCGGCTGGATGATCCGAACCGCTTTGACGCCCGACTCTCCCTATGCCGATGCCGTGGTACACGGCGACGGTTTGACCTCACTGCAGTTCCGCCGCGCCTTCGGCAACGATACCGAAGAAATCAAGGCCGAAATAACTGCCCCCGACATTCTCCAGCTCGAACGCAGCGGGGACAGGATCACGATGCGCGCCGCGCATTTCGGCGCGCCGCTGCAGCAGACCGGCAGCCTTGAGCTCGCTCTGGGAGACACCATCTACGCGGGATTATTTATCTGCTCGCATGAGGCGGATGTTTTTGAGCAGGCTCGGATCAGTAATGTGCGCATCGAAGTGCCGGCGCCCGCCGGCTTTCGCCCCTACCAGGACTATGGCGGCAGCCGACTCGAAATCCTGGACATCGAGAGCGGGCTACGAACGATCGTATACGAATCCCCCGAGCCGCTCGAAGCTCCCAACTGGACGCGCGACGGCAAGGCGCTGATCTACAACAGCCGCGGTCTGCTCTATCGCTTCGATTTGGAGACGCAAAAGATCGAAAAAATCGACACCGGTTTTGCGGTGCGCAACAACAACGATCACGTCATCTCGTTCGACGGCAAACTGCTCGGCATCAGCAATCATGTGGAGGGAGAGGCCGGCGGCGGGTCGGCGATCTTTATCGTGCCGATCCAAGGCGGCAAGCCGCGCCGCGTGACGGCCAAAACTCCCTCCTATCTCCACGGCTGGTCGCCGGACGGCAAATGGCTGATCTACACGGCCGAACGTAACGGTCAGTACGACATTTATAAAATCTCGGTCAAAGGCGGCAAAGAGATTCAACTCACCAATCAACCGACTCTTGACGACGGCTCGGAATACAGCTACGACGGCCGGTGGATATTTTTTAATTCAGCACGAACTGGAAAAATGAAGCTCTGGCGCATGAAACCCGACGGCAGCGGCCAGGAGCAGTTGACTTTTGACGAATGGAACGATTGGTTTCCCCATCCTTCGCCCGACGGCAAGCAGATTCTTTTCTTATCCTACCCGCCCAGCATCGATCCGCAGTCCCACCCCCATTACCAGCATGTCATGCTTCGCCTTTTGACGTTGGAAACGGGTACGATCAGAGTGGTCGCCTACCTCTACGGCGGCCAAGGAACTATAAACGTTCCTTCTTGGAGTCCGGACGGAAAGAGGGCGGCTTTTGTCAGCTACTCTTTCTGAAGCGCGCTAAGCGGTTGAAAGATGCAAGGCAAGGGTATCCTTGCCGATTGGTGTCGTTCAAAAAACGGATGCACATCCATCGAAAAACAGCTCTCAACCCTGTGACCCGAAATGAGAGACGCTCTGCCTATTACCCATTTACATGAGCTGAAGCAGAGCGTCTTTTCCCATGCTCAATTGCAGCCGAAACGTCGGCATCTTGAGCCCGCTGGGCACCTTGGGAAAATCAGATCCGTTCAAAGGAAACAGTGGGCGACAATTTAAGGATTCATCGGGCAGGTTTGAACGGGGGGCGCTAATGACTTACAGTCTGCTTACTTTGAAAGGCGGTTGAAAAGAGCAAAAGTCAATAAAAAAAGCGGATGATAGTGTACACGCCTAGGGGGGGTCAGCATGTACGGGGGGGTATCATCCGCTTTTGGGTGCGTCGACCTAAAATAGGTCGACTTTTCTAAAGGCGAACGGCATTTGTACTTACCTAGGGGGGGTCAGCAAGTACGGGGGGATATGCCGTCCGCACAGCCGTAATTTCTTCAATGCTAAAATAATTTAATTATTTTTTCTCGAAAAATCAATATTTTTTTCATCCATCGTTCCACGATACATCTATGAAAATTACAAAGACCCGACAACCTCTTTTGCCTGCAGCACGGAAGCAGGCCATATCGATCGCGGGAATGTTCTTTTTTGTTTTAGTTCTTTCCGAAATTTTGCATGCGGTTGATTTTTCATCGAACCTTCCGATCTTGGTAATCGACACGAATGGCAAAAGAATCG
>JAPDPN010000113.1:2083-9044 GCA_034506455.1 Candidatus Zhuqueibacterota bacterium
CGGAAGCAGGCCATATCGATCGCGGGAATGTTCTTTTTTGTTTTAGTTCTTTCCGAAATTTTGCATGCGGTTGATTTTTCATCGAACCTTCCGATCTTGGTAATCGACACGAATGGCAAAAGAATCGTCAATTCTCCACGCATTACTGCCCGTCTCGGCGTCATCGACAACGGGCCGGGCCGTATCAACCATTCCAGCGACGCCTTTACTCACTATGACGGCCGCATTGCGATTGAGCTGCGCGGCTCGAGCGGCCTATGGCAGAAATGGCCGAAAGAACAGTACGGCTTTGAAACGCAAAATCCTGACGGCAGCAACAATAATGTGCCGTTGCTCGGCCTGCCGCCGGAAAACGACTGGATCCTTTATCCCCCATACAGTGACAAATCGCTGATACGCAACGTTCTTGCCTATCGTCTTTCGCGCGACATAGGTCGATATGCGCCGCGCACCCGCTTTTGCGAGCTGGTTCTAAACGGCGACTATCGCGGCGTTTATGTGTTGATCGAGAAAATCAAGCGGGATAAAAACCGAGTCAATATCGCCAAATTGCTTCCTGAAGACAACGCCGGCGACGCCTTGACCGGCGGCTACATCGTCAAAATCGATCGCCGCGCCGGTGAAGAGAACGAAGGCTGGAAGTCGCCGTTCCGTTATTCCGACAAGGGCGATATCGAATGGCTCTATCACGACCCCGATCCCTATGAGCTGACGAGGACGCAGAAATCCTACATTCGTGACTATGTCACCGCCTTTGAAAAAGCCATGATGCAGCGGGATTGGCAGCAGAACCTCGACCGCTTTTTTGACCTCGAAGCATTCGTCGATTATTATCTGCTCACCGAATTGGCCAACAACATCGACACCTACACCTTCAGCACCTTCTTTTACAAAGATCGTGACAGTCGCAGCGGGCGATTGACGATCGGGCCGATCTGGGACATCAATCTCGGCTTCGGCAATGCCGATTATTTTGTCGGCATGAACACCGAAGGTTGGCTTCTCGGTGAAAAGATTCGCGTACGCGACCGCATACCGGCCTGGCTGAAAAACATCTACGAATCGCCGCAAATACAGGTCAAGATTGCCCGCCGTTGGCAGGAGCTTCGCCGCGGACCTTGGGCGGAAGAGAGAATCCTCGGCCTGATCGATGCATACGTTGATACACTCGCCGAAGCCCAACAAAGAAATTTTCAGCGCTGGCCGATCTTGGGACAGTACGTCTGGCCGAACGCATTCATCGGAAAAACCTATGCCGAAGAAATCGATTATTTGAAGACATGGCTGATCAAACGCGGCCGCTGGATGGACGGCCAACTCACACGGATTGATCGTCAGAATCAAGGCGGCGTTCTTTCCGTTGATGTTTTTCCCAACCCGTCCAACAGCCGCATCACGATCATGCTCGATCTCCCGCAGCCGGCCTTTCTGCACGCCACGGTCTATAATATCATGGGAGATCCAATCGCACGGGTGTTTGATGGTCCTGCAGGCGCCGGACAATATGTTTGGCAATGGTCGGGTGAGAACAATTTCGGTACCGCGGTCCCCAGCGGATGTTATTTTCTCATTCTGCAGACGAAAGGCGAACGCATTGTCCGTCCATTCATTCTCCTGCGTTGAAAAGCTATCCTCAGGAAATCAGCTTGCTTTTTTGCCGCGATTTGACGTTCTTTTCTTGTCGCTTATCCGCAGAGAAAGGAAAACCATATGCGAAAGTGGTCAATGTACGGTTTGTTTTTACTGGCGGCCGTTTTGCAGGCGCAGTCGCCCGCACGGCTTACCCGAGCCGAAAGCTTTTTCGGACTGCATTTCGACTTTCATGCCGAAGCCCGCGACACGCTGATCGGCGAGCGGGTGACGCCGGAAATGGTACAACGGCTGATCGATGAGGTTCGACCGGATTTTATCCAAATTGATTGTAAGGGCCATCCCGGCTATTCCAGCTATCCGACGCGGGTCGGCAATTCGGTTGGAAAATTCGTCCGCGATCCGCTGCGCATCTGGCGCGAGGTGACGGCGCGCAACGGCGTAGCGCTTTATATGCATTATTCCGGCGTCATCGATCAGCGTGCCTGTGCGCTACATCCGAATTGGGCGATCAAAAACGAGAGCGATCGCCGCAAATGGGTCACCTCCGTGTTCGGTCCCTATGCCGACAGCCTGCTTATCCCGCAGCTCAAAGAGCTGGCGGGAGAATACGGCGTGGACGGCGTTTGGGTGGACGGCGAGAATTGGGGGATTTTGCCCGATTACGGCGAAAAGGCCGTCTCGCTTTTTAGAGAAAAATACGGCATCGAACCGCCGCGGCGTTCTTCCGATCCCTACTGGTTCGAGTGGCAGCAGTTCCATCGACAGGCCTTCCGCGATTATCTAAACCATTATGTCACCGAAATCCATAAAGCGTTTCCCAAATTTCAGATCGCGAGCAATTGGGCCTACAGCTCATTTATGCCGGAAAAAGTGACGATTCCGGTCGACTACCTTTCCGGCGATTATACGCCGCTCGACGCCGTCAACCGCGCAAGGCTGGAGGCGCGGGTCATCGCGCAGCAGGGACTGCCCTGGGACCTCATGGCGTGGGGCTTTTCGTGGAACGGCAGCGATGAGAATGCCTTTATCGTCAAGATGCCCGCCCAAATGATGCAGGAAGCAGCAGCTGTCTTGGCCCAAGGCGGCGGTTTTCAAATGTATCTGCAGCAGCGCAACGACGCATCCATCTACGAGTGGACCATCCCCCTGGCGAAAGAAACGGCCAAGTTTTGCCGCGCGCGGCAGCCTTTCTGTCATCGTTGGCAGCCGGTGCCGCAGATCGGCCTCATTCTTCATACCGAGGCCTTTTATCGACGCAATCCCAATCTCTTCGGCATGAGCGGGCCGACGCACGATCATCTGCAGGGAATACTGCAGTGCCTGCTCGACTCGCAGCAGGTTGTGGATGTGGTCATGGACCACACTTTAAGTCGCAACATCAACGACTATCCCCTGCTGATCTGGCCGGAATGGGAAACGATAACACCGGACATGAAGAGCATGCTGCTCAGCTATGTCGAACGGGGCGGAAAGCTGCTGGTCATTGGACCGAAAGCCGCAAAACTGTTCGAAGCGGAACTGCGCGTCAAACTCCTCGGCGAACCGACGGTAAAGCAGAACGGCTTGGAAGCAAACGGCTGGATCGCCGTGGTCAACAGCCTGTCACAGGATGTGCAGCTGAGCTCCATGGCCAAACCGTTCGGACGCTACTATCATTATTGGAATAAAGAAGGCGAGGGCAAACCGGCGGCCTCGATCGCTTCTTATGGGCGCGGAAGATTGGCGGCAGTCTATCTTAACCTGGGTGAGCGCTATCGCTTTACGGCCTCAGCCGTAGCGAGACGGTTTCTGGCGCAACTTGTGCGCGAACTTTTTCCCGCCCCCTTGGTTCAGGTCACCGGTTCGACGTATGTGGACGTTTCGGTCATGCGCAAAGGGGATCAACTCGGCATTCATCTCGTCAACACTGCCGGACCGCATGCCGTGCCGACGATTCACGCTTATGACGAGATTCCTCCCGTCGGCCCCCTGACGGTTACGCTGCGGCTTGACCAAAAGCCGAAACGGCTGACGCTTCAGCCGCAAAATCGCACTCTGCGCTTTTCCTACAAGGACGGCAAAGCGGTCTGTACGCTCGATCGCCTAGCCGTATACGACATTATCGTGGTGGAATAGCAAAAAGCGGCGTTGCCGAGCAGTGGACAACGCCGCTTTATCCCGCATCAATTGTTTTTCCCAACCTCCGCCAATAGCTTTTCCAGCGCCGGAACGATCATCAGCTCCACTTGGCCGACCTGCTTTTTCGCCTCTTCGAATTGCGCGGCCATGGCGGCACGTTCATCGGCGGAAATCTTGTACCTTCCCTCCACAGCCTTTATCAGACGGAGGCCGCTCGCGGCGCATTCGCTCAATTGCCGCGAAAGCGGCTCGATTTCGCGCAAAATCGGCGAGGCGTCGATGATCGGCAGCAGTCGTTCATGGTTCTTTTCCCATTTCTGCAGCTGCTTGACGAGCTGATCGCGCAACTGTTCGTCTTTGGCGCCGCCTGCCAAGTATCTATCCACCTGCCGTCGAAACTCGCGGGCGACGGCCGCATCGGGACGCGCAGCATCCATGACGCGCGTGTAGGGCGAATATTGGGTAAAATCGCGGTATTGACCTCGCTGATAATATTTCAGCGGTTCGACGACATCCACCAGCGTGCGCAGCGGCGCAGTCGGCAGGTTGTCGGTCAGGCGTCGGAGCATCATTTCATAGTTCTTTTCGTGCGTCAATCCCAGCTCTTCCAAGCGAAAGCTGACCACTTCCAGGCGGCGGTACATGTCGTCGGCATCGCGCACGTGCGCCGGTGACCAGAGCCGCTCGGCGATGGCGGCCGTGCGCGGCCAGATGCGCGAATCGATATTCTCCGGCGTCACCATCTCGCTCCACATGGTGGCCTCGCCGCCGAGAATAAAGCGGGCCTGCTCGGCGGTCAATCCCATGTCTTCGGTCAGCGGATCATTAAAATAGTGATCTGTCGTCGGCTGCATTAGATCGATGTAATAGCCGTTGGAGAGGATCACCTGCCAGCCGTTTTGGGCGGCGTGGATCAAAGATTCGCGACCGCGCCAGGATTGGATGACGATGTCCTTGGGCGAATCGGGCTGCAGAATTTCATCCCAGCCGACCATCTTTTTGCCGTATTTGGTCAATATTGCTAGAATTCTCTTGTTAAAATAGCTCTGCAGCTCGTGGTTGGATTTGATGCCTTTTTTCTTCATGAACGCCTGGATCTGCGGATTGGCGTCCCATTGCTTGCCGTTGTTCTCGTCGCCGCCGATGTGAATGTATTCATCCGGAAAGAGAGCGCTCATCTCTTTGAAAAAGGCATCAAAGAATTTATATGTTTTTTCAATCGTCGGATTGAACGTGGGATCCATGATGCCCCAACGCCGCTCGATAGTGTAAGGACCGGGAGCAGAAGCGTATTCGGGGTAGCCGACGAACCAGCTTGTGGAATGCCCTGGGATGTCGAACTCGGGCATTACCCGAATGCCGCGGTCGGCAGCGTAGGCAATGATCTCCTTGATCTGCTCATGAGTGAAATAGTTGCCGTCTGATCCCATTTCATGCAGCTTGGGGAACGTCCTGCATTCGATGCGGAAGCCCTGATCTTCGGTAATGTGCAGGTGAAGGACATTGAGTTTGACCGCCGCCATACCGTCGAGGTTGCGTTTGATGACCTCCATCGGCTGCCAATGGCGGCAAACGTCGATCAGCAGTCCCCGCCACGGAAAGCGCGGCTTGTCTTGAATGGTGACGCAGGGGAAATAATAGCCGCTCTTATCCGCAGACAACAATTGGAGAAAGGTCTCGAGTCCCCGCAGGGCGCCGATATCGGTTTCCGCCTTTAGGACGATGGCTGAGGGACTAACAATCAGCTGGTAGCTCTCGTCTTCTTTCAGTTTGACCTGGCCGACGCGCTTGACTTCGATCACCATGGAACCCGTTTTGGGAGAAGCGGGTGTAATAAAATCCTGCGGAAAGAACAAGCCGGTTCGGTCGGAGAGCCGGCGCAGCGCCCGTGTCGCAGCGCGATAGATCCGCGGATGGTCGGTGCCGCGAACGGCCATGGTAAAATCTTCCTGCAGAATGAATCGCCCCTCGCCGAGCGTTACTTTCTCGGGAACGGGCATGAGGTTCAGGGTCATACTCTGGTCTCCCCATGCTATACAAATCGGTAAAAGCAGCAGAAAAAGAAACAAGGGTCGTGTCATCTTGGGCCTCCCTTTTTATAGTTTACTCATTCCGAAAAACCCAGCGAGCGTTTGCTCAGATCCCGCTGAATGATAAAGGCGCCGACGGCTCCGAGCGTCAGGTATCCGACGGCGGCAAGCCACTCGGCAAAAATGAGCTTGCCGATACCGAACAGAGCTGAATAAACCATAATCACTCCGGCCAGCCAATCGATAAAGAGGCGGCCGTAGCCGCTGTCGCTTTTGACCTCCGGCAGTTCAGCGGCGATCTTTCGCCAACCCCAACCGCCGGGATGCACGCGACGATAAAACTCGTGCAGCTTTTCCTTGTCAGTGGGGCAAGTCAAAAAGGTGACGACCAGCCAAACGATGGTGGTACCCAGCACCACAGGATAGAGAGTAATCGGCGACTGCAGTCCGAATTTAAAGCGGGCGATCGGATAGATGATGAGCGGCGCGATCATGGCGGAAATCTCTGACCAGCCGTTGATTCGCCACCAGTACCAGCGCAGGATCAGGACGGCTCCCATGCCGGCGCTGGCATTGATGATAAACTCCCACGCCCCGGAAATGGTGTTCAGGAGACGGGTGACAATAAGGGAAAAGATCACCATCAGCACAATGCCGAGCCGTGAGACGCGCACATAGTGTTGTTCGTCGGCGTTCTTTTTCAGGAAGCGCTTGTAAAAGTCATTGATAAGGTACGAAGTTCCCCAGTTGAGTTGAGAGGATATCGTCGACATATAGGCGGCGAGGAACACAGCGATCAGCAGGCCGAGCAGACCGGTAGGCAGGTATCGCAGCATCAATTTCGGATACATGACGCCGGGGTCCACCGTATTTTCGTACTTTTCATAAAAATTGAGAAAATCCGGTCCGTAGACAACGTTGTTCTGCAGGCCGCCGCTTTGATGGACCTGTTCCACCCGCTGAAACAGTGCCGGGTTTTCCTGACGTAGAGCTTCGACGTTTTGAGCGCGCGGCAGCAGCACCAGAGCACTCAGCGCGACCAAAATCCACGGCCAGGGACGGATCGTATAGTGAGCTATGGTAAACCACAATGTGGCAAAGAGACTGTGTTTTTCGTTCTTTGCCGACATCATGCGCTGAGCAATGTAACCGCCGCCCCCGGGATCGGCGCCCGGGTACCAGCTCGACCACCACTGCAGTCCGATGTGCGCGATAAAGGC
>JAPDPN010000114.1:0-6622 GCA_034506455.1 Candidatus Zhuqueibacterota bacterium
ATTCACCGCCGTTTCAGGAACGGTCGGTGCGCCCTATTGCCATCAATAAAATCGAGGTTAACATTAAAGTTTGAATAGCGGGCGAACGAGCCGTCTGCTGCCCTTTATTAAACGCATGCAGCTTCACAAACTGAAAACTGCGGATTCCTGCGCTTCCACGCGGGCAGTCTTTTTACTTGACGGGAAATCGGCAAATTATTAATGGCGATCGAAACGGCAGTTATAATTTAAAAAAGGCAGCGACCATCGTTGCAGAGGCTTCATTCGCTCAACAGCACTTGCATTTTCTGCGAATCAGCTTTTATTTTTTCGAATTTCCTTCCTGCAAAGACTGATACAGCTGAAATTCGCCTGATTTATTCCTCCAGCCACGTTCTGAAAAAAAGAAAAGGCGGTTCCCAGTCTGGAACCGCCTTCTCACTCAAAGATGATTGCTGAACCGACTAGCGCATCAGCAGCATTTTATGAGTGCGTATTTGATTTTCCGTCTTTAATTGACAGAGATAAACGCCGGACGGCATATCCTGCCCCTCATTATTTTTGCCGTTCCAGGTTTGCGTGTATTCGCCTGCCGGTTGAAATCCTTCCACGAGTCTGGTTACAAAACGGCCAAGCGCGTCCAAAATATTTAACTCGACATGAGTATTATGGGGCAGAGAGTACACGATTTCCGTCGAAGGGTTGAAAGGATTGGGGTAGTTGTGCAGCAAAAGGTGACTTTCAGGCACATCGGCTGTGACCCTGGAGGGCTTGAGCGCCCTTTCCAGAGCATCACCGCCGAAGAGCGAGAAAGTGCCGTCGGCTAATTTGTACATTAACATGTAGGTGTTATTAGCTCTATCGTCTATCCAGATGAGAAGTTGATCATCTGCCGGTGTTTCACCCGGAAGGATCGCAACGCCCCGTGAATTGGCCTTGCCCTCCGGTACAAGCGCAGTGGGATTATAGTCTACAATACCCGCGAACAAGTCGTTTTCATAAAAGAGCACCGACGAGAGCGGTTCGCTAAAGTCAAAGCCGTTTCCTGAATCGACCCACCGAACTTCGATAATCTGAGCGTCGCTGAAAGTACCAAAGTTCGACAAGTAAACGACGATGGTGGAAAGATCCGGCTGTCTTACGGCAAGGCCGTTGTGAAAATCGACGGAGAGTTCGTCAGGTTTCAAGCCCGCGCCTGCCGCACCAATTTGGTTCCAGGATAGGCGCGTCGTCTTGGCATCGACGGATTTGCCTTGGACCACGATCAATTCATCGTTGCCGAAGCCGCCTCCCGGCGCTTCGTCGTACAAAAAGTAAAGAGAATCACTGAGCACGGCAAGTCCCTGGATCCCCACTTTTCCCGCGATCGAACTGGGTGTAATTTCGTTGGAAACAGCCGCTCCCAGCACATCAGTGACCAGGTGAACCTTGTCCTTGGCTCTGTCGATCACGATGGCGTCGAGCCGGTTTCCTTTATCGATGACCGCGAGATCGCGCACGTCGTTGAAATTGCCCTTGGGCGGGCTTATCGCCCCAGTCCGGTCGTTAAGAATAAAAATACTGCCCGGATTGCTTTTCGCGTCGCTTGTCTTTCCGATTAACCATTCTGAGCCGGTGAGGTATCCGATAGCTCCTGACCCTCCGAATTCGGATGCCGAGATGATGGTACTGATCTCGGTCATTACGTCGAGTTTAACAAATTTCATATCATCGATGAAAGCAATAGAGTTCGGTCCCGTCGCCAAGGTCCCGTAGTAAATGTCCACTGGAGTTTGAGCCGTCAACTTAAAAGAGAAAACTGCGGCTGCGATAAAGATGGTGAGATATCCTCGGTTCATAACTCAATTCCTTTCCTGTGGTTTTTGTTGAGGACAATGATCTTTTTAATTGCAACATCTCCATTCATAGCTTTGCGCTCGAATTCTTCCTCAAAAAGGGTTCAAAACGAGTCCTATGACTCGTGATTTGTATACAACCAATTCTCGAATCAAATTTCCAAAATCGTAATCCGGCAGATTCTTTCCGATTTGATCTTGTACTTTAAATTTAATGCTTGAAAGATGACCAGGGATTGGATAACTGATTTTGTGGAGAGCGGCTCAAGCAAGGGCGGCATCTTTTGTAGCCATTTCTGATTTAGAAAACGCCTCATCTTGTTAGACGATAGGATGGTTACTAAAAGTTAGACAGCCAAAACTTGAAAATCAAAAAAATTTCTGCCGATACTGCAACAGTGGGAAAAACAGAGGAAACTTTACGTTTTATGCAAGTTTCGGAACTTATTCCCGCAGCCAGATATCGAGCCGCGGTGCGCTCCAAGAGTAGGGTTTGCCGAGAATATCGTAATCCCCGTCTCCGTCGAGATCGGCGATGCGGGATTCGTGCAGGTCGAAACCGGTATGAACTACATGGATTCTGAAATTGCCCTTGCCGTCGCCGAAGAGGATGCGGGTTTTCGACTCGGCATAGTCGGACAGGCGCATCTCGGCAAGAAACAGGTCGAGATGACCATCGCTGTCAAAATCGAGCACATCGATCGTGTGACCGTCCTGCACCGCGTCGATAATGATCTTGTCTGCCCAGCGATCGCCCTGTCGTTCGTACAGCACCAGCGGCGCGCGGCCGTCGCCGACGACTAGAAAGACCTCCGGACCACCGCCTTCGATAAAGTCACCGATGGTGCAGCGCGAAAAGGCATAGGTGTCGTCGATGACATGCACTTCAAAAGCTGTGCCCTCGATGTGCTTGAACCAGCGGCCGGCGCCGACGATGTCAAGTTTTCCATCGCCGTCAATGTCGCCTTTCGCCAATCCTTCATGCTCGTTGACGCCTTTCCAACTCGGGTAGCTGCCGCGTTGCGGCGGCTCGGAGTCGTTTGAGTAGGTGTAAATCGGCACATAGTCCCACGGCTCCCGCGTCGGGTCCGCCGGAATTTCGGCAAAATAGAGCGCGCGGTCGTTCTGGTTCCAAAAGACCAATTCGTCGCGGCCGTCGCCGTCGAAATCGCCGAAAAGCTGATCGTGATGTTTGGGCAAGCCGCTGTTTTTGATAAGGTGCCGCCGCCAGGGTACGACCGGATCATAATGCGGATAGGGATTCTCCCACCACCAGACTTGATTGCAGGCGTAATCGCCGCCGAACACGAGGTCAATGTCGCCGTCGCCGTCGATGTCGGTCCAGGCGCTGCCCGCTTCGATGTGCAGGGGCTCGGCGTCGACGATATAGCGTTTCCAGCCGTTGTTCGTGCGCAGATAAAGAACAACCGAAGGGGCCTGGGTGCGTTCAGCTATAATAAAATCGTTCAAACCGTCCTTGTTGACGTCGAACAAGGCGGTTGCGGTCTGTTGGTTGCCGGCGTTGGGGACCTCGAGGTCACTTTTGACGGTCGAGAGATGTTTCCAGATGACGGGCTTTTCCTTTTGCGCACAAAAAAGCAGCAGGAAACTCGCAATCAATAGAGACCGGCAGGATTTCATTCTTTCTCCTACAGCTCTTTAATTAGATGCTTAAAAGCAGGAGCTATGATTCTTTCCGCTCCGTTGCCCAACAGAGCATCGATTTGTTGCGGCAATATCTTTTCCGTCGCACCGGGCGTAGCGGCGACCAAGGCGCCGAGCGCATTTCCCAATCGACACGCATGGGCCAAAGATTCGCCGTTCAGCCAACCGTGCAGAAACCCGGCGGCGCAGGCGTCACCGGCGCCGACCGTATCGACCACCTGAACCCGATAACCGGGCTCATAAACCTCATTTCCCGCCGCCGAAAGAGCATAGACGCCTTTTTCTCCCAACATGACGACCACGCATTGCATCGCAAAGTCTGTGATCATCCGTTGTGCAAATTCGATCGTTGTTACCGACGAAAGTCCGAGCAGCCGCGCCGTCTCGCCGACCTCGTCGTCGTTGAGTTTGAGGAGGTCGGCGGCCTGCAGCGACCAACGAACGGTCTCTTCCGTGTAGCAGTTTTTTCGCAGGTTGATGTCGAGAAATTTAACGGCCTGCGGCGCCGCCTCGACGAGGGAACGCAACGTTGCGCGCGAAACGCAGGCGCGTTGAATCAAAGTGCCGAACACCAACGCATCCGCCGAAGCGGCGGCATTCATCAATTCCTCATTCAGCTCGATATAGTCAAAGGCGACGTCGGGAGTAATTGTAAAATCGGGTATGCCGTTTTTCAGCCTTACCGGCACGGTGCCCGTGGGGTGATCCGGATCAATCTGAATATAGTCGACGGACAATCCCAGCTCCGCAGCCTGGGTGAGCGCCCGACGACCGAGATCATCTGCGCCAACCCGACTGACAAGGAACACGGTGTTGCCCAGGGTCTGCAGGCGAAAGCCGAGATTAAAGACCGCGCCGCCCAATACAGTCCGGTCGGGCAGCAGGTCCCACAGGATTTCTCCGAAAGCAAGAATAGACTTCATAATCCCTTTCCCTAAAAACTTGTTAATCCAAGCCTAAACATTTCATCGCAACTTGTCAAGAAAAAAAACCGGAAAAGAGCTTTGCTTTCTTGATAAATTCGCTATATTAGCGCTAAATAAGACAATACAGTAACGTAAAGTTTGATCATGATCAAATTCCTACCGCTTTTTGTCTTGGACATCGGTTTTGATCGGCAACGATTCTTACGCTGCCCTACAACATCGAATCGAATGGTTTGGTAAGGTGCGTTTCGGAATGCTCATTAATGGAAGAATGTATGATTCGAAACGGCGAGATTACCTATCCTTGCTGCGCAGCCGATTCGCGACAGATTTCGTTATAATCGAACAACCACATTCAAAAAAGGGATGTTTTCATGAGTGAACTCAAAGAGAAAGACAGGTTATCGCGTAGGGACTTTATGCTCGGCTTGAGCGCCGCTGCGTCTTTGACGGTCATCAAGCCGGACCTGGTGCGCGGCACCGTCGCCAACAGCAGGATCAAGCTCGGCCTGATCGGCTGCGGCGGCCGCGGTCAATGGATCATGGATCTGTTCAAAAAGCACGGCGGATTCGAGATCTATGCCGGTCACGACTATTTCGCAGATCGGGTCAACGAATTCGGCGACAAGTTCGGCATCCCGAAAAATCGTCGCTTCACGGGTCTGTATGGTTACCGCGGCCTCCTGGCTTCCGGAGTCGAGGCTGTGGCGATCGAGAGTCCGCCCTACTTTCACCCGCAGCAGGCGGCCGAGGCAGTGGAGTCGGGCGCACACGTTTACTTGGCAAAACCGATAGCCGTCGACGTGCCGGGCTGCCGCACCGTCGAGCAGAGCGGACAAAAAGCAGCGCAGAAGGGTCTAGTCTTTCTTGTCGACTTTCAAACGCGGGCGAACCCGTTTTTCATCGAAGCGCTCAAGCGCGTGCATGCGGGCGCACTTGGAAAATTGGCCTTCGGCGAGGCGATCTATCATGCCGACACGCCTTTTGCGCATATGCATCCGTACGTCGACAAGGAAAAGCCCTCTGCCGAAGACTGGCTGCGGGCTTGGGGATTGAGTCGAGAACTTTCGGGCGACATCATTACCGAGCAGAACATTCACACCATCGATGTCATGTCGTGGATCATGAATTGCGAGCCCCTCAAAGCCGCAGGCACCTGCGGCCATTTGGTGCGCCTGCCCAAATACTGCCACGATTATTTTACCCTCGTCTTTGAATATCCTGAAAACGTCGCCGTGACCTTTAGCTCGCGGCAATTCAACGGCTACGGAACACAACCCGAGGGAATCCGCAACCGTATGTTCGGTTCCAAGGGGGTGTTGGAGACAGAGTACGGCGGCAGGGTTTTGATTCGCGGCGACAATTTTTATAAAGGCGGCACTACCGAAGGCATCTACGGCGAAGGCGCAGAAGCCAATATCGCCGCATTTCATAGCAGCATTACAACCGGCGATGCTTCCAATCCGACCATGGCGCCGAGCGTGCGCAGCAATCTGATCACCCTTCTCGGCCGCAAAGCCGCCTACGAAGGCCGTCCAGTTACCTGGGCCGAGCTGACGGCGGATGAAGAAAAGTTCGAATTCGATTTGAGCGGCCTCAAGTTGTAAGCGTCAATACTCTTTTGCCGGCAAGTTTGCGGCGTGCCGGTGAACAGATTACCCTCTTGGCGATATAGAAAATCGTCTTAATGGAGATCTATTGGTCTATGAGTATGCCTTCCAAGCTTTCAGCCGCCGTCGCGCTGCTTTCGGCTTTCGGCGCTTTAATTTTTTATGTCCTGCATTGGCAGCCGATCGCCGCCATAATGCTCGTGATTTTCGCATCAGCGATCGCGATCTTTATTTCCAGTCATTCGCGTCTAAAAAGCTACGCTTTTCCGGTTTGGGTTGCGGCGTTTGTCGTCACTTCTCTACTTTTCCCGAAACTCTTCGGCATTTGGTTCGGCATTGATCTTGCGACGCTGATCGTTCCCCTCATCCAAATTATCATGTTCGGCATGGGAACGACGTTAAGCGCCGCCGACTTTGCTCGAGTAATCAAAATGCCGATTCCGGTGTTCATCGGCTTTGTCGGCCAGTACACAATCATGCCGCTTGTCGGTTTGACGCTGGCTTGGCTGATGCATTTCGAGCCGGAAGTGGCGGCCGGAGTCATCTTGGTAGGCTCCTGCCCCGGCGGCGTCGCTTCCAACCTCATTTCCTATTTAGCGGGCGGCAA
>JAPDPN010000114.1:6722-9020 GCA_034506455.1 Candidatus Zhuqueibacterota bacterium
AGAGGCTTATAACAGCAAAATGCCGGGGCAACGCGGCTATGCCCTGAAAAGACCATTAATTCGGGAGTGCAATCATGAATCGCAGAAATTGGCTCAAATCGATTGGCGCCGGTGCGGCCGTCGGCACGTTCGGCGGCCTGCTCAAAGACGACAGTCTGGAAGCGGTGCAGAACAACGTCCGACGGGCCTCCGAGCCCTCGCAGCTCAAAATCACCGACCTGCGCTTCGTGCGTATGGGACCCGACAGCTGGCGGCGCTACGTCATCCGCATCGATACGAACCAAGATATCTCCGGCTACGGAGAAATCCGCGACGGCGCAAGCCCCACCTATGCGTTGTTTCTGAAAAGCCGCATTCTGGGCGAGAATCCCTGCAACATTGACAAAATCTTTCGCAAGCTCAAGCAGTTCGGCGGCCATGCGCGGCAGGCGGGAGGAGTTGTATCAATCGAAATGGCCTGCTGGGATCTGGCGGGAAAAGCATGGGGCGTTCCCTGTTGGCAGATGCTCGGCGGGAAATTCCGCGACAAAATTCGTTTGTACGCCGACACGCCGTCGTCGAACGATCCTGTTGAAATGGGCAAACGGCTCAAAGCGCGCATAGAGGCCGGATTTACGTTCTTGAAAATGGACATCGGCATCGGCCTGCTCAAGGGAGTTGAAGGCGCACTGAGCGCGCCTTCGGGCATGACCGACACTTCGATGGTCATGCATCCTTTCACCGGCATCCGCATTACCGAGAAGGGACTGAAAATCTTTCAGGACTATGCAGCCACCATACGCGACATTGTGGGATGGGATATCCCAATCGCCGTTGATCATTTCGGCCACTTTCCGCTCGAAGATTGCATCAAGATTGCCCAGGCGCTCGATCAGTTCAATTTTGCATGGTACGAGGATATGATCCCCTGGCAGTTCACCGATCAGTATGTCAAGCTGCGCCAAAGCTGCAAAACGCCGATTCTAACCGGCGAAGATATTTATCTCAAAGAAGGCTTTATGGATCTGTTCGAAAAAAAGGCCATTGCCATTTGTCACCCCGATTTGGCGACGGCCGGCGGTCTGTTGGAGACCAAAAAGATCGGCGACTTGGCTATGGAGCACGGCATCGCCATGGCGCTGCACATGGCGGGCAGTCCGATTACGCTGTTCGCCTCGGTGCACGCCGCGGCAGCCACCGAAAACTTTATGGTCTGCGAACACCATAGCGTGGATGACGATTGGTACGACAAACTGGTCACCGGCGTCGAAAAGCCGATCATCAACAAGGGGTTTGTCACGGTTCCCAGCGGTCCTGGACTGGGTGTCGAGTTGGTCGAGGAAGAGATCAAAAGACATCTGCGCGGCAAGGACAAGTATTTCGCCCCGACAGACGAGTGGAATGAAGAACGTTCCTGGGATCGGCTGTGGAGCAAACGTCCGTTGCGCAACAGTATATCGGTAAGCTGAAAGAGGAAAGGATAAGCCATGAGGAAAAAAATCATACTGCTGCTTTTGCTTACGGCAGCTTATGCCGGCGCTCAGGTCGGCGTGTTTACCAAGGAGGATTTGATCCGTTACACGCCTCTTTGGAAAGGCGAACGCTTTCCGGACGGGCGCCCGAAAGTATCCGATGACCTTTTGCAGCGGCTGAAGGAGGTATCGATAGAAGAGGCTTGGGCGGTGTGCAATCGCCACGGCTATCTGCATCAGTTCGAGGGAAACTGGGTCATGACGGTCCAGGATCCGGTTCTGGTCGGTCGCGCCGTAACCGCCGTTTTCATGCCGCGCCGGCCGGATCTCGACTCGATGGTGGTGGAACAGGGCAAAAAAGAGGGGCGGATCGGCGGCCAAAATTCGTGGGTCATCGACACGCTGGTCGAAGGAGACGTCATTGTCGTTGATCTGTTCGGAAAAATTGTCGACGGCACCTTTATGGGCGACAATCTGGCGAACTCGATCTGGGCGCGAACCGGCGGCACCGGCGTCATCATCGACGGCGGCGCGCGCGACATCGAGGGTGTGCTGGAGATCGATAATTTTCCGGTCTTTACCCGCGGCTGGCATCCCTCCTACCTCAAAGACGTGACCTTAATGGGCATCAACACGCCGATTCGCATCGGCAGCGTTACGGTCATGCCGGGCGACGCCGTGCTCGGAAAAAGAGAAGGCATCATCTTTATTCCGGCGCATTTGGTGCAGGAGGTGGTCGAGACCTCGGAGATCGTGCGGCTGCGCGATCAATTCGGCCATCAACGGCTGAGAGAGAAAAAATACACGCCGGGGCAAATCGACCGCAAGTGGACCGAAGACATCGAAA
>JAPDPN010000115.1:0-1355 GCA_034506455.1 Candidatus Zhuqueibacterota bacterium
ACCAATTTGGGAATTCCGCTGGCGGCCAGCGGGCAGAATATGGGCTACCGCAAATCACTCTTTATGCAGGTGGGCGGCTACCGACGCGTGGCGCGCCGCGTTTCCGGCGACGACGTCCTTCTTTTGCAGCTGATGCTCCGATTGACCGGTTGCCGCGCACGTTTTGCCTACGATCCCTGTGCCTTTGCCGTCTCGCAGCCGCAGCCCAATCTCGCTGCGCTCATCAATCAGCGCAAAAGATGGGCGTCGAACGGCGCCTATCAGCTGATTCTCAATCCGCTGTTCTTTGCTTATTTGGCGCTGGTGCTGCTGTTTAACCTTTCTTTGGCAATCGGATTGGTCGGCGTAGCCGTCACGGGAGCCGGATTAACGGCCATGGCCGCCTGCTTGGCCGCCCGCGCTTTGTTCGAAGGTCTGATCGCATTTCGCAGCGCCGTTAAATTTTCACGCACCGATCTGTTGCCTTATTTCCCCTTATGGTTCCTTGTACAGATTCCCTATGTCGTCGGCGTCGGCCTGGCCGGCACCTTTGGTCGATTTACTTGGAAAGATCGGGTTCACAATGCACAGAATTTGTGAAGCAGCAAAATACTTATTCAAGCTTTCGGCTACAGTGCTCGCGCTTTTGCCCCTTGCTATGTACGCCGAGGATGCAGAATCGTTTAACGGCACTGTCTCTCTAAAAACTTGGATCGGCGAGCGGTTAAGTTATGTGATGTATTACAAGGGTCTACCGACCGCCCGTGCGTTTCTTTCGCTGAAACACCAGAACGGCCGATACATCGCGGAATTGAGCGTGCGGACCCGACCGATGTTCGATTCGCTGTTCAAAATTAACAACATTTACCGTACCGTTTTCGATCGAGAAGGGCTTTATCGCGTTGAGAAGCGAATCGATCAGAAGAATATTCGTCAAGAGTTGGTCATCGACTATGACCAAAACGCCTTGCGGGCGCAAACCGACAACGGTATTTCTTGGCCGATTCAACCTCACTGCACTCAGCTTTTGGCCATACTTTATGAATTGCGGACGAGCAATCCGCAACCAGGAGAAAAGTTGTCTTTTCTCCTTGACGTCGAAAGCCAACTTTGGCGCATAGAAGCCGTGACCGAGCAAAACAGCCGAAAAGGGGAACGGCTGTTCGTCTTTGGTTTTACCGCAGCAGCGCCGCCACAACCTCGCCCATGGCGAACCGACCTGCTGACTAATCGGCTCGCAGGGCTGCAATCGCGGCTGCTCATTCGCCTCGGACCGCCGCCGCAAAACTTGCCCCTGCTTATCTCCTTCGGCGGACCCGACGGCCGAGTCGATATGAAGTTGGAGCAATGACGACGTGATAGTTTTCGTGATTCCT
>JAPDPN010000115.1:1455-8831 GCA_034506455.1 Candidatus Zhuqueibacterota bacterium
AACCTCGCCTTTCGCCGCAGCGCCTACCTGCAAATCGGCGGCTTTACGGCCCTGCCGGACACTCTGGTGGAAGATTTCGCTCTCATCCAGGCCGTCCGACGATTCACCGCCCTAAAATGCCGATTCTATCTCATTCCGGAAAGCGTCGTCGTCAGCCGGCCGGCTGAAACTCTGCCGGATCTCTATTTCCAACGCCGACGATGGAGCACCGGCGTGCGCCATGCCCCTCCGATGGGCCTGCTGTTAATGTCGATCGCTTTTGCCGCCCATGCGGCGCCCCTTTTCGCTTTCTTTCGTACGCCCTGGGCGGTCGCCCTTTTGGTGCCGAAAGCCGTGGTTGATCTGCTGCTGATACGCCGCGCGCAAAAAGCGGCGCAAGTTGCTGCTCCGTTGCGGAAATTTCTCGCCTTTGAGGTCTACTTCATCATCTATACGCTGGTTTTGCCTTTTCTCATGCTCCTGGATCGCCGCATACGGTGGAAGGACGCCCGATATACCATCGGGAGGTCGGCATGAAATTGCCGCCGATCCTCCTGCACTATTATATCACCGAGCGCTGCAACTGCCGTTGCCGCTTTTGCTCGATTTGGCAAAATCCTGCTGCTCAAGATGCGCGCTTATCGGATGTAGTGACCAACCTGCGCGCCGCCGCCCGCATCGGCGTACGCTTTGTCGATTTCACCGGCGGCGAACCGCTGCTGCATGACGAACTGCCGACTATGCTGGCCGAGGCCAAAAGGCTCGGTCTGCGGACTTCGGTCACTACCAACGGCCTGCGCTATCCCGATCTGGCAAAGGAGCTGCGCGGCCGTATCGATTTTCTTCACTTTTCGCTTGACGCTCTGGATGAATCATTGCATGACGAGCTGCGCGGCCGCCGAGTTTTCCAGCAGGTCATGCACAACATCGACCTGGCGCGCTCTTTGGGCGAAACGCCCGATTTGTTGTTCACCATAACGCCGCTAAACCGCACTCAGCTGCAGCCTATGATTCGATTCGCGCAAAGAATCGGCCTGATGCTGATTGTCAATCCTCTCTTTTCGGCTGAACTGCCGCATCAGCCGAACCGCACAATGTTTCGTGAGGTACAGGCCGCAGCGGGGCAACCTTTCGTTTATGTCAATCCGGCTTTCCACCGCCTGCGCCGCAACGGCGGCAATCAGCGGCCGGCGCCGCGCTGCCGCGCCGTATCATCGACACTCGTCATTTCGCCGGACAGCTATCTGCTTTTGCCCTGCTATCATTTTCATCGTGAGAAGATTCCCCTCCACAGCGCCGACACAGCAAAAGAGCGATCGCTTTCGGCGCTGGAACAAGCCTGCGCAGGCGCGCTAAGGCAATTCTATGCCCATCGCCAAGGCCGCTTTTCATTCTGTCAAGGCTGCCATCTCAACTGTTACGCCGATCCGTCGTTCGTTTATCGGATGGATGAATATTTTTGGGAGAGCCTAATGGCCAAAATGCGCTATTGGTACGACAAAAACATCTACCGTCGGCTGCAGGCAAAGCGGTTCGACCGCCGCCCTGCTCTCGTAATCGCCAAAGAGATCATGAACCGTCAATGATCCCGATTTCCAAAGCCTTTGTCCTACTGCCCTTTCTCGGCTATGCCGAGGTCCATTATCGTCTCTTCGGCCTGCCGAGCCGCTACTTTATGCGCGAGCCGGAAATTATCGCCGATGTTCCCTTTCGTGTGCGTGCCGGTCAACCGTTACCGGTGCTGCTGATGGTAAAAGACGCCGACCGCTATCCCGTAGAGCTCATCCGGCTTGCCGTTCGCGCCGGTTTTGACGACGGACAGTCGATTTTGGTATATGATCAGGAACTGGGTCACTCAGTGCACGAACCGTTTCTCCATCGCCTCTTTTTCTGTACGCTGCCTTTGCAGCGTCGAGGCCGCGTCTACGTCGATGTGGCCATCGACTATATCGTCGAAGGGAAAAGACGGCGCTGCTTCAACGACAACTATCGCCTGACGAGCCATGACCCTTTTGTGGTTACCATCGATGAGAACGCCTGGCCCCGCCTACCCAACTGGAAGCTGGGTGAAACCCACTGTCACAGCTATTTTTCGAACGATCAAGTAGAGTTCGGGCCGCCGTTGTCGGCTTTGCCGACAATCGCACGAGCGCTCGAGCTGGACTTTATCGCCGTCACCGACCATTCCTACGATTTGGACGACCGCGTCGATGACTATCTCCGCAATGACCCTGAGCTGCCGAAATGGCGCGAGCTGCAGAAAACCGTCGAGCGCCTTAACCGAGGCGAGCCCGAAGTATTGTTCATACCGGGAGAAGAGCTTTCGGTCGGCAACCATCGCGGCCGCAACGTCCATCTTTTGCTGTACGCCGATCCTGAATTTTATGTCGGGACCGGCGACGGTGCCGAGCGGTTTCTCCGCAACAAACCGGAATATTCTTTGCAGGAAGTATTGGATCGACTGGCTCCCCATGCCTTGGCCATCGCGGCGCACCCGCAGACCAAACCGCCGCTGCTGCAAAAGCTGCTGCTTCGTCGTGGTCATTGGAGCCGCCACGACCTGTCGCTGCCGCGTCTCGACGGCGCCCAGTTTTGGAACGGCAATAAAAAAGAATTCCTGCGCGTGGGCCTGAAACATTGGATCGCACGGTTGCTTGAGGGCCGGAGACTGACTCTTATCGCCGGCAACGATGCTCACGGCAGTTTTAACCGCTTTCGGCAGATCGGCACTCCTCACATTTCCCTGCGGGAAGAAATTCGGGAAATATTCGGCCGAGCGCGAACGGCCGTCCGCATCGACGGGTCATGGACGCTGCAGTCACTGCTGGAGGCGCTGCGCCGCGGCTGCGTTGTCTGCACTGACGGCCCTATGCTCGAAGCGGAATGGGAAAGCGGCTCCACTCTTTACCGCATCGGCGATGAGGCGCCTCCGCAGGCCGGAACGCTGCATCTGCGGTTGGCTTCCAGTCCTGTTTTCGGCGCATTTCAATGCGTTCAGGTCATCATCGGCGACTGCCGGACAAAAAAAGAGACCCGAAAGCGGCTAAAGATACCTTCGGGTCTCTATGATCACTCTCTCTCGCTTCGCCTCGAAAAGCTTCCTCAGGTCGGGTACCTTCGGGTCGAAGCAGTTACCTTAGCAAAAGGTCAGAACTATCACTGTTTCGCCAATCCGATCTATCTGCGCTAAAACAATTTGATCTTGCGGATCATGCGCTTGAGACCGCGGCCGAACACTTCGGGCTCGATCTCGATGTGTCGATCCTCTCCCTCCCCCCGACTGATGGTCTTGATGGTGTCCAAATTCTTCAAATAGTCGTGAATCACAAACCGCTCATAAGCGCTCATCGGCGGAAGGACGACCTTTTCCCGAGTCTGTATCGCCTGATCGGCCATCTTTTGCGCATATCGGCGCAGATTGCCCACCGGGTAGATGCGCAGCTCATAGTCCTCTTCGCTGAGGCGATAAGTTTTGGTCACATACTCGCTTCCCTTGCCGAAATGACGATGGATCAGACGGCGTTCATAAGCGTTCAGATCAGGTAGACAGATCGGTTCAATAGAGTCCGCCAGTTCTTCCTTGATTCTGCGAATGAGGTCCTGAACTTTTTGACTCTTCTCTTCGGTCTGACGTTTGGGTCGGCTGTTCGACCTTCGTCCGCGTCGTCGCGGTTTTTTCTTTTCTTCCGTACTCTCCATAGCTTTTCCTCTCTGCTCTAAAACTCCCTCAACTGCGTTGCAGCAGCTTATCGTGAATTCCCCCGAACGGACCGTTGCTGAAGGTGACGATCAAATCCCCTTCGCGTCCGTGATCGAGAATAAAAGCAACCATTTCATCAATGTTTAAATAACGGGCTTCTTTGCCGCGTCGGCGCAAATCCTCGGCCAACTTGGCGCTGGAAAACAGTTGATCAGCCGGAGCTTTATCCGGCCGATGCACCGGCGCGGCCAAAATAACATCCGCATCCTGAAAGGCGTCGACGAACTCGTTTTGAAAGACATTGCGCCGACTGGTTGCTGAGCGCGGCTCATACAGCGCCCATATACGGCGATTGGGATGCTGCGCGCGGAGAGCCGCGAGCGTCTCTTTTACCGCCGTCGGGTGATGGCCGAAATCGTCATAGACCTCCATACCGCGCACCTCGCCGAGCCGTTCCAGGCGGCGTTTGACGCCGGAAAAAGAAGCCAACGCGGCGAGAATCGTCTGCTTGTCAATGCCGCAAGCATCAGCCACGGCAATGCAGGCCAAGGCGTTGCGGATGTTGTGGGTTCCCGCCAAACCCAGACGCGCCTCTCCCCATAGTTCACCTTTTTTCAGCACCGAAAACTCGACCCCCTGCAGACCGCAACGCCAGGCTGCAGGATACCAATCGTTTTCGGCATTCATCCCAAAGGTAACCACCGGACAAAAAGCGCGCGAGGCGACGTCGCGCACGTTCGGATCATCCCCATTAATTACCAACATTCCTCGGCGCGGAATCAGATTGACGAACCGCCGAAAGGCCGTTTTGATCTCGTCCAAAGAGGCATAGATGTCGGCATGATCGTATTCCACGGCGTTGATGATGCCGATATCCGGCATGTAGCGAAGAAACTTTGCAACTTTGTCAAAAAAAGCCGAGTCGTATTCGTCGCCTTCGATGATAAACTCTTTTCCGTTGCCGAGCTGAAAGCCGCGGCCAAAATTTTTGGGAATACCGCCGATGAGAAAGCCGGGGTCGCGGCCTGCCGAGGTAAACAGCCACGCCAGCAGCGAAGTCGTGGTGGTTTTTCCGTGCGTGCCGGTGACGACGATCGACTGTTTGCCGCGAATGAGAAATTCCCGCACCGCGTCGGGGAGCGAAAGATAGGGAATGCGGCGATCAAGAATCTCTTCAATCTCTACATTACCGCGGGAGATGACGTTGCCCACGATGACCAGATCAGGCGGCGGCGTCAGGTTCTCGACGCGAAAGCCGGAAATGACCGGAATTTGCTGCTCGTGCAGAAAATCGCTCATCGGCGGATAGACGTTTTCATCCGAGCCGTACACCTCATAGCCTTTCTGCTTGAGCAAAGCGGCTAAAGAACCCATTGCCGTACCGCCGATCGCCAGAAAATAGATGCGCTTGATTTCCTGCAGCACCATCATAAACGGCTTTCCTCCTCAGAGATAAAGCGCATCATGGCCGTATAGAACCGGGTGAGCGGAAAGCCGACGACGTTGTAAAAGCATCCTTCGATGCGATCGGCAAAAATCGCGCTCTGATCTTGAATGCCGTAAGCACCGGCTTTGTCGAACGGACTCTGTGTTCGCACATACCGATCGATTTCCCAATCAGCCAAAGGCCGAAAGTGCACGGTCGTCATCTCATAATCGGTGATGGTTCGATTGCTTGGACGATCGACCAGCGCAAAGCCGGTATAAACTTGGTGCGAACGTCCCGCCAAACGCCGCAGCATCATACGGGCTTCCTCTTCATCCCGCGGCTTGCCCAAAATTTCGCCGTTGAGCACCACGACCGTATCGGCGCCGATGACGATCCCCCGTTCCACCTGCGCAGCCACCTGCTGCGCCTTGGCCTGCGAAAGCAGCCGTACATGTTCGACAGGATCGTCCACCCGCACCGAAGCCTCGTCGAACCGGCTGGGAATGACCTCAAAATCGAATCCCATAAGATGCAGCAGCTGTGCCCGACGGGGTGACTGCGAGGCCAAGATGAGTTTTTGCGAAAAAAGCTTTTGTTCGATGTCATTCATAGGCTGCGGTCTTGGCTGTCGAGCATAATTGTTACCGGTCCGTCGTTAATGATTTCCACCACCATATGGGCGCCGAAGGCGCCGGTCTCGACTTTTAGGCCGCTGCGCCGAAGACATTCAACAGTATAGTCGAAAAGCGGCTGAGCCTTGTCCGGAGGCGCGGCATCCGTAAAACCGGGACGACGACCGCGCCGCGTGTCGGCGTATAAAGTAAATTGAGAAACGGCCAAAATCTCGGCGCCGATATCCATCGCCGAGAGATTGAATTTTCCCGCTTCATCTTCAAAAATACGCAGATTGACAATTCTTCCGGCCATCGCTTCGGCGACCCGCTCATCGTCCTGATGAGCGATGCCGATGAGCGCCACCAGCCCGCGGCCGATTCGGCCGAGAACTCGTTCATCAACAACAACCGATCCCCGTGATACTCTCTGTAAAAGCGCTCTCATTCTTTGATCGGCTTACTAGTTCCACCTGCCTGCATAAATGGCAAACAACCCCAAAACCATACAAAGCTTGAGCAGTACGCTCATGCAGGCGAGCGCTTTTCTTCGGGAGGTCAGCCAAAGGGCGATAATGATGCCTGCGAAAATCAAGTCGATTACCAACACAATATACAAATACCATCGTCCGTAAAGTCCCAAAGCAAAAGGGAAAAAAGAAAAGGCGATCAAGTCCAGCAGTACGACGGTGGCCAACAGCTTGGCCGGTTCATTTCCATGACGGACGGGCAACGTCATGGCCGCAAAACGACTGTCGCCTTCGATATCCTCCATGTCCTTTATGATTTCCCTGGCAAAATGTACGAAAAAGGCAAAAATCGCCGGCACGATGGCTTTTCTTGGGGAACCTGCGGCAACTCCGCCGTAAAACATGGCCATCGCCGTCGTCAGACTGACCAACAAATTTCCCAACAAGACCATGCGCTTGAAAAAGGGGCTATAGACGATGAGGAGCAATGAAGCAACAATGACCAAAACAACGGCTGCGCGGTTAATGCCGAAGCTTAAGGCAATACCGAGAAAAAAGAAAATAGCGGCGAACCAGAGAGCTTCGGACCGCTCGATCTTGCCGCTCGGCAGGGGTCGATTAGGCCGGTTGATACGGTCGATTTCAATATCAAAATAGTCATTGATCGCATTGGCGGCTGCCGTTATCAAAGCGGCAGACAACGCAGCGAACCAAACCGACCTACCCGTTTTCGAGGCATCGGCTATATGGGCAGCCAAACGAACGGCGATAAAGGCAATGACAACATTTACGGGGCGCGAAAGGTGAAAAAAGCCTCGTACTTTTGCAAAGAACTTGGCGATAGGAACTCCTTACATTCTTCTATTCTAATAAATGTACCATCCAAGCCAAAAATAATCAAGTTGTATTTAGACGGGATTAGGGATATCGATAAACTCTACCTGCACACCGAACTGTTTCGCAACCAGATCACCAAGGGCACGGATTCCCGGCTTTTCAGTGGCGTAATGTCCGGCAGCAATGAAATGAATTCTGCCTTCTTTTGCCAGATGCAGCGTGGCTTCCGAGGCCTCGCCGGTAATATAAACATCCAAACCGAGGTCGATCGCCTCGACGATCGAGCGGGGCGCGCCGCCCGAACAAATGCCGATGCGTTCGACCCGTTCCGGCCCATAGGAAAAGACCAA
>JAPDPN010000116.1:0-1262 GCA_034506455.1 Candidatus Zhuqueibacterota bacterium
TGAATGAGGGAATAGGTATTTAGATAGCGCGACGAAGATCCAAGCGCCGTTGGACCAATACGCCGCCGCCATTCATAGTGCTCGAGGTTGGAATGGATATCCGGTTCAGTTGCATCCAGCCACCAGGTGTCGAATCCTTTGGCAAAAAGTTTTTCATTGATCTGCCGCCAATAGAGCTCGCGGGAACCGTCGCTGTAGGGATCGTAAAACGTAGAGACATAGCCCGGACCGACCCAATCGCGCTCGCCTTTTTCGACGTTACGCATATAGAGCCAGCCCTTTTCGCGAAACGCTTCATAATTTTTCGTGCCGACGTAAAATTTCGGCCATACGGAAATCATGATGCGTGCATGCAGCTCGTCATGCAGTCCGCGCACCATACCTTCGGGGTCGGGAAAACGCGCCGGATCGAAATCGTGATCGCCCCATTTGTCCTCGGGCCAATAAAACCAATCCTGGACGATGACGTCGAGCGGCACATTGCGGCGACGAAACTCTTCCACCACCCCCAGCAGTTCCTGCTGCGACTGATACCGCTGGCGGCACTGCCAAAACCCCATCGCCCACTTGGGCATCATCGGCGCCTTGCCGGTGAGATAGCGGTAGCCGGCGATCACTTCATCCAGGTTCCGTCCTCCGATAAAATAATAGTCCAGCTGATCGGCGACTTCGGAAAAGAGCGACAGCGTGCGGTTATAGATCGCTTTCCGCGGCCCCTTAACAGTCAAGCCGATGTAACCGCCGTTCGGTACCCACTCGATGCGGATGGGGACTTTATCGCCTTTTCGCAGCGTCGTCCGAACCATGCGTGCCCACGGCATCCAATTCTGTCGCCAGGAATCGACGACCAGCTCGCCATTCAGCCAAAATTTGGCATAGTTCGAGCTGAAAAAGCGCAAATCATAAACGCCGCTCTCCGGCGCTTCTATGGCACCGCTCCAACGAATACTGCCGCGGTTCTTGTCGAATCCAGGCGGATAATTGTCCCACTCTTCCAAGTTTGCATGCGAAATGGTGCGTTCGGTTTGCGTCAACAAGGGTTTGGAAAACGCCTCATCGGCAAAATACTCGACGGTTAGACCGCCCGCCTTACCCTCGCTGTCGTACAAGTTGAGGCGATCGATCGGCAGATACTCGTCCGGATCTCCGAACTTGCTGCGCGAATTGTTGTCCCAAAGAATGCCGTAATTGCGGCTCGAAACCAGAAAAGGCACGACGGCGATGATGTTGAGCTGGTATAGGTCCAGGTCTTTGCCCTTGTA
>JAPDPN010000116.1:1362-8753 GCA_034506455.1 Candidatus Zhuqueibacterota bacterium
TGAAGACGCAGAAAAGTAGTCAATCCGCCCCTATTTTTCAAGTATTCTTGCAGGTTAAGAGGAGAAAAATGTAGAAATCACGAAAAAAGGACTGCGGCGCGGGTGCGAAACGCAACCCTCCAACCCTATCCGCCGCGCCGCAGTCATAACCAAAGATGTGTAATCTAGGCAGGATGCTTGGTCAGAAATTCGAGGATCTCTTTGCGCCGGGGAGCGCTCGGCTGAGCGCCGAGTCTAGTCACAGAGAGCGCAGCGGCGGCCTGGGCAAAGCGGATGGCCTCGAAAATCGGCCGACCCTCTGCCAGCGCTACAGCCAACGCGCCGTTGAACACGTCGCCGGCCGCCGTAGAATCGACCGGCTGCACCCGAAAGCTCGGGATTCTGCTTTTGACGCCTTCGTCGCACAAAAAGACGCCCGAAGGACCCAGCGTAATGATAACCGTGGCGCCGCTCTTTTGCCGCAGCTGTTCGGCCGCCTGATCGATCGAGGCCTCGGTGCCGACGCATACGCCGCAAAGAATTTCCGCCTCGCTTTCGTTGGGTGTCAAATAATCGAGAGAATTGGCCAATTCGCTCGGCAGTTTCTGCGCAGGCGCAGGATTGAGAATGACACTTGCGCCGTGCTTTTTAGCCAATTTGGCCGCAGCTGTAACGGTTTCCAAGGGAATTTCCAGCTGCAAAAGTACGACATCTGCGCCCTTGAAAACTTCTTCCGCCCGTTCGATGTCCTTCGGCGAGAGACGAGTATTGGCCCCGGGTGCAACAGCGATGCTGTTTTCGCCGTCCGCCGCAACAAAAATTCCCGCGATGCCGGAGGGCGCTTCTTCGTCCTGTACGATAAAACGCGTGTCGATGTTGTCAGCCTGGAAATTGCGCAGCGCCTGCTCGCCGAACATGTCGCTTCCGATTCTCGCAATAAAAGTCACCTGTCCGCCGGCGCGCGCCGCCGCCACCGCCTGATTGGCTCCTTTACCGCCTGCTGCCGTATGAAAGACGCCGCCGAGCAGCGTTTCTCCCGGTTTGGGGATGCGCGGAACTTGAAAAATCATGTCCGTATTTGAACTGCCGACTACTACGATCTTCATGCTTTGCCTCACCTTTTGCTTAAGCAATTCGAGCGTAAATGATCAAAACCAATCCGACAATAAAGCAAATAAACATCGCGGCAATCAGCTTGCCGGTCCCTTTGGGTGCTGACTTGAACTCTTTCCAAATAAACACGCCCCACAGCGCGGCGACCATCGTGGCGCCCTGTCCCAGCCCGTAAGATATGGCCGGTCCCGCCTTTTCCGACGCCAAAAGGCTGAACAAATTGCCGACTGCCCAAATCGCACCGCCCAAAAGTCCTACTAAATGCAGCCGGATATTGCCCTTTTTAAAATAGTCCGCATAGGTCACGGCGTCACCGCTGAAGGGCTTGTACATAACAATAGAATTCCAAAGAAAATTCGAGGCAAATAGGCCGAGAGAGAAAATAAAGCTGGCGCTGTAGGGCGTCATTTTGCCCGGCTCCGGATGGGTGAAATCGACAGCCATGGATTTGACTATAAAGCCGTAAAAAAAGCCCATGGCAACGCCGCAGAGCACCGAAAGAGTCAGCCCTAATGCCAGATTCTTTTTTCCGGATGACGGGAGCCTGCCGTACGCCAAGGCATCCAGTACGATGGCAGCGACAACCAAACCGACGCCGATAAAAAGGATCACCGGATTACCCTTGGCCAAGCGTATGTAATTGTCGACCACACCGATGACCAGGGCCAGACCGATACCGACAGGAAAAGCGACCGACATGCCGGCAATATCGATGGCGGCGACCAACAGGATGTTGGCAAAATTGAACACTACGCCGCCGATAAAAGCCGAAGTCAATGCGCTTCTTTCCGCCTGCGCCAGGTCGGCAAGAAAGCTGCGGCCGCCGCTGCCGATGCTGCCGAGCGTCAACCCTGCCAACAGCATGAGCAGCACGACACCGAGCGAATAGTCCCAGTAAAAAAGCTGAAACCGCCATTCACGCCCCGCCAATTTTTGCGTGTTTCCCCAAGATCCCCAACAAAGCATGGTGATCAGACACATCAACACCGCTAAGCCGTAAGATTGAACGATAAACATGGCGCATGCCTCCCGCTTAAAGTTGAAAAGCCAAGTCCGACATCACATTCCCATTCGAATCGGCGAGCACCGCGGACACGGCCCAGCCTCCGACGCCCTGCGTGACTTTGAGCAACACTTGATTTTTGCCCTTTTTCAGATGCACAGGTATTTTATCTTCGCCGGCGGTATGTCCCCGCTGCACATTGACGGCATGCACGAGTTGTCCGTTCAGCCATACCTTGATGCCGTCGTCGCTGCCGAGTTCGAGCACGGCGTCTCGTTCATCCGGCGAAATGATAAAGGTACGCAAATAGACCGCGCAATGAGTCGTGCCGAACAGCTTGGCCAAATCGATTTCTGCAGGATTGAAGGTCCCTTCCGGCAGAGTTTTCCAGCTCCCGGCGCCGGTCTCCGGTGCAAAGGCAACGTCGAACAGCGCCGTCGCATCCATTCCGCTTTTCGTAAAAGGACCGCTTACTTGCCAGACGCGAATAAAATCAGTTTCTCGACGGGCGCGAAAATGGATTTTGGCCATTTCTTCGGCAGTAAACTTGACTTCGCCGGATACGGGCGCGGGCGACCAGCACTGCTCCAAAGGCGACGGCTTGACGGGTTTTTTCGGGATGACGAACCATTCCTTGCCGTCGGAATCCTGTTCGATTTTACCGCCGTAGCGCACAACCGCCTGTCGAGCCAGCTGTTCGCAGACGCGCATCAAAGACCCGAAGCTATAGTCGGTAAAAGAAAACTTGGGCATCGTATCGAGGGCGGAAATATAGCGTATCGGCAGGCGTGAAAAGCCGAGCGTTGTAAACAACACGCCGGCGGCATTCGATGGATTGCAGTCCGAATCCTGGCCGCAGCGCATGGAAATGACGATGGTGCTGTCCGGGTCGCCCTTGCCGTAGAGCAGGCCCATGACAATGTAGGCGCCGTTGATCTTGGCATCGATGTTGAATTTGTCGGCAGGGCCGGAACAGGAGAAGCGGCGATTGTCCGGATTGTCCTGGTATTTGGCTTCGATCAAACTCCAAGTGTGCTTCCAGTCGTTCGGGTTTTCCTTGTACCAGGTGAGCACGTCGGTGATCGTTTGATAATAAAGGCTCCTCGACGGAATGCACTGCAGACCCGCGCGCACGATCTTTTCCGGATCGCTTTCGAAAAACGCCGCCGCATACATGCCGGCAACGAATTGGCCGCCGTATAGGCCGTCGCCGTAGTTCATGAGTCGACCAAAGATCTCACCCAAATCGACCGCCGCCTGAGGCAGGCCGGGCGCAATCAGGCCGCTATAGTCGGCCTCGATCTGATAGTCGATGTCGTCGGCGTGGGCGTTGAACTGCGGATGGCCGGAGAACGGCGGCGCGATGCCGGAGCGTAGATTGTCCCGCCCCGCTTTGTTGGCGTGCCAAAGCATATAGCGGCTGTTGGCGAAATCGATTCCCGCCTGACGAATATCGACATCAAAGCCGTAGAGCTCGAGGGTGCGCAGAAAGGTCATCTCGACGTAAATGTCGTCCTGACCATATTGATTGACCATCTCCGGCGACCAACGCGGAACCCGATCGGCCGGTATGATCTCCCCCTGCCATTGGAACTCGGTAGGGCCGCCCCAACCGACGCCGACCATTTGGCCGATCCAGCCGGCTTTCATTTTGTCGATGTATTCGTCGACAGAGATACGCTGCATCCCTCCGCTGCCGCAGGACAAATACAAAAGCGCACCCGCCAAGAACAGTTTCAGTTTCATAATTTTTCTTTCTCGTTTACATGAGCCTAAAAGTTAAAAGCGTCCCAGATTCTGCTTCAGCCATCGTTCCATGGCGCGCCGGATCAGCTCATCCTTGTTAACGGTAAGAGCGATTTCGCAATTGGGCGCCTTGCTCTCATCGATTACCGTATAGCCGCCGTCGATGACCTGTACGTGCGCCCTGCGCGTCGTAAAAAGCTCAGGCCACAAGACCAGGCCGACCGCCACCACGTCAAAGAGCGTCGGATCGGGATGGGAATAGCTTTCATAGCGCCACAAAGTATACAGGCCGCACAAGGCGTTCGTGAGCGGAGAATTGCGGTAGAGCAGCCGCATACGGTTCTCTTCGGTCAGTTTGACGAACGTGGTCACATCCAGGCCCGCATAGACCAGCTTGGCGCCGCTGTTGACGAACCGCTTGGCGGCTTCGACATCGGCACGGACGTTCCACTCGGCGTCCGGAACCGGCCCGCCGCCGTAGCCCATGTAGAACGAGCCGAACATCGAAACGACCTTTTCGGCAAGCTGCAGTGCCTTGGGATCTTTTTGCAGAACATCCTGCATGTTGGGCACCGGTCCGACGGTGATGAGGATGACCTCGTTGGGGTATTTGCGCAGGTTTTCGATGATAAAATCGGCCGCATTCTGCCTGCTTGGTTTGATCTTTTCGAAACCCTCTCCCCAATAGAACTGGTTCGAATAACCGGCCAATTCGCGATCGACGCCGACGACGCTCGGCGTATGGCGACCGACGATCACCGGTATGTTCTCAAGCCCGCACTCCCATAACATGCGGCAGGCCACCTGAGCCCGTTTCGGCGTGTTGCCGTGATCCAAAACAATTCCGAGGATTTCGAACTCGGGACTGGTCAGGACAAGCGCCAGCGCAAAAGCGTCGTCAATGTCGCCGGCCAAATCGCAGTCGAAAATGATTTTCTGCCGCTCAGCAGCTAAAGGGGAAAAAGTGATCAGCGTAACCAGCAAAATACAGCAAACTAGTCGTTTCATATCAGCCAACCCTTAAAGTAATACATTATAGATTTTAAATAATTGCTTGCCTCTTAACAAATTCGTTTTAATTTTTAAAGCATTTTAACAGAGCCTCGCCGAATGAGTTTAACCGGCAGCTTGAGGGCTAACTTGTGCGGCTCGTGAGAGTCTTTGAGCTCGCGCAAAAGATATTCGATGGCTTTTTGTCCCATCTCTTGATAGGGTTGAGCGATGGCCGTCAGCGGCGGCTGAAAGAATTGAAAAAAGGGTTGATCGTCGAACGCGATCAGCGAGACGTCGGCGGGAATCCGCAGATGCTCTTCATGTACGGCCCGCATGGCGCCCAAAGCGATCAGATTGCTGAGCGCGAGCAGCGCCGTCGGCCTCGGCACGTCTTTCATTAAAATACGCGTTTCATAATAGCCGTTCTCCTCGATGAACGAATCTCCTGCCACCCAATCCTCATTGAACGGAATTCCCGCATCTTCCAATGCTTGTCGGTAACCGGCGACGCGTTCCTGGTTGGGCGAGGTATAGGGTACTCCCTGCAGGCAGGCAATATGAACATGACCGCATTCGATGAGGTATGTGACGGCATCATAGGCGCCGCGAAAATTGTCTGAGGTCACATAGGGGAAAGGCAGGTCGGGCGCGTAGCGATCGATCAGCACGATGGGCAAGCCTTTTTCGCGCAGTTCGAGCAGATGATCGAACCGCTCGCCTACCGGCGCAATGATGAGTCCGTCGATTTGCCGCTTGTGCAGCATGGCAACGGAATCCACCTCGACGCGCGTCTTTTCTTCGGTATTGGCCAACAAGACGCTGTATCCTGCTTTACGGCATTGTCCTTGAATGACCGGCACAATTCCGGCAAAAAAGGGATTGGAAACATCGGGAATAACAAGCCCGATCGTCAACGTGCGGTGCGTACGCAGGCTTGCGGCAAGGGGATTGGGGACAAAGTTCAGTTCCTTGGCCAGCTTGAGGATCTGCTGCTCGGTCTCGGCGCTGATGCGGTACTGCCGCGCTTTGCCGTTCAAAACGCGCGACACGGTCGAGTCGGAACACCCGACCATCTCGGCAATCTTTCTGAGGGTGATGGCGTCGTTCATCCTCGGTTCCCGTTTGCACAATCCTTTGTGCTAACATATTAAAATGATTTGCGAATTGCAAGATAATTTTGCAATTTCGCCCATTTTTTTAAACTGCCTTGCCCTCCTCTCTTGAGTCTTACCGCTGCGGAAAAAACGGAAAAATCGTTTTTTCCGCATTGTTTTGGCACTCAAATAAACCAAAGCAAAAGCGCTGCAAAAAGTAAGGATTCACTGCGCCCGGTCATTGTACCGGCTCTTTGCTTTATGTAAATAATTCACCTAAACTTGATCCCAGCCCTCTATCGCTTGACTGCCGTTACAGTCGTTTTCTGTGCGCCGGTAAAGGAGACATTCGGCTGCAGAGAAATATGCAGGCGGTTGTCGTCGACCTGTAAATCGAGGGTTACGATGTAGGGGGTTTCATAGAAAACGACTTTGCTTTGCCAAAGAGTCGGCACGACCCAGGCGCCGGCGGCTGCGTAGGCATATCTCTCGGCAAAAGTGAGCGCCGCCTCGCCCTTTGACCACTCTTTGCGTCCCACCGTCAGCAGTTCCTGGCCCTTTTCTGTTTTGATTGCCAGCGTCAGCTCTTTGCGCTTCGGCTTGATTTCGATGCTTTGCCAGCCGAGCTCGTTCTTTTCACATTGAAAAACACCGCGCTCGATCTTTTTTTCCACTGAGGAATTGCTTTCGCCCGCGGGCAGGGGCAGCGCCAATCGCGCCAGACGACCGGTGAGCTTGACCTGCTCTTCACTGGGCGGCAGGCTTGCGTTCCCCATGGCCGGCAATAAGTGTTTCCACACCAGATTAAGAACCGCCTGCATATCCCGCACACCGCCGGTTATGGCGATCACCGCATCCTGCTGCGGCATTACGATGCAGTATTGTCCGAAAGCGCCGTCGCCGCGATAGGCGCCGTAACGGCAGCGCCAGAACTGAAAACCGTATCCCTGCTCCCAATCGCTTTCGGGATTGCTGCCGTTCGACGTCTGCAAACTTGTTGCCGCCTCGACCCACTCTTCCGAAAGCAGCCTTTTCCCCTGCCAAACGCCCTTTTGCAGGTACAGTTGCCCGAATTTGGCAATATCCTCAGTACACAAATAGAGCCCCCAGCCGCCCAGGTTAATTCCTTCGGCATTGCTCTCCCACCGTGCGCGGGTGATGCCGAGCGGCTCGAAAAGCCGCGGCGTCAAATAGTCCATCAACGTCATGCCGGTTATCTCTTGCAAGACGGCGGAGAGCATGTAGGAAGCGCCGCTGTTATAGCGAAAATGGGTACCCGGCTTGTGCTCGACAGGAAGAGCGAGAAACTTGCCTGCCCAGGTCTGTTCCGCCTTGCTGTCGGCGACATCCATGCGCGTAAGGGTTGCGGTAATGCGGTTGACCGTGTCGTCCTGATGACCGCTGGTCATGCGCAGGAGGTCGCGGATGCGCATGGCGCGCAGGTTCGGCGAGGGATCAGCCGG
>JAPDPN010000117.1:0-8483 GCA_034506455.1 Candidatus Zhuqueibacterota bacterium
CGTATTCGAGAGAGCAGCTTTTTGCTGTATCACTGAGGCAGAATCGGCTTTACCTTCCGAAGCGGCCGTCAGTTGAGGTTCAGCCTTGGTTCCCTTTTCTTCGCTCGGCGCCCGAGGCTTTTGTGCCTGCGCGATCGAATCCGCCTGCGCCTTTTCCTTTGCTTCTTTTTCTTTCCGTTCCTTTTCAACTGCCGCCATTTTGGGTTTGACGGCCGCTGCATACGGAGAGTCGGGATATTGCTTCAGAATTCGCTCATAAGCGGCAACGGCTTCTTCCAAGCGAAGCAGGGATTTTTCCAAATGCCAGGCCTTTGCAAAAGCCGCTTTCGCAGCAAAAGGTGAACGGGGATAGCGGCTTTGCACGCTGTCGTAAAGTGCCAACGCAGTGATAAAATCATTATCCTCAACCGCCGCATGCTCGGCCGCCTGAAAAAGCACAAAGGCTGAATCGACCCGTTCGGAAACCAACGGTAGACCCAGTTGCCGCCGAGCGCCTTCAGCATGTGCCGTAGAGGGGAAAAGTTCGACAATTTCTTCAAAAATTCGCTTGGCCAGAACAGTATCCCGGAGAGCGTCCTGATAAATGTAGGCCAACGAATAAAGCGCTCTGGCGGTTTTCGTGCTGTCCGAATGCCGCTCAATGACCCGCTGATAATACTTGATCGCCGAGTCCGGTTTGTTGAAACTGAACATGAGCAGCTCGCCTAAAGCCAAATACTTTTCGGTTAGTTCGAGCTGCTTGGCGGCTTCCTCCTCCTGCTTTTTCTTTGCCAGAGCCGCACTGTCGAGCGCCGCCGGTTTTGCTGCAGCAACTGTTGTGTCGGCAGGAGCCCTTTGCAAAGCCGCCGCCTGGCGTTGACGATCGACATCCGTCAAATCGCGCAGAGTGATCGGCGGCGGACGATCGCGACCGGCATAATTAGCCCACATGCCGTCGGGACTCAAGTCGATTGGTCCATCGTCGCGGACGTTCGTCTCTTCCTTTGTCTCGCCGGCGCCGGTGGAATCGGCCGCTTCGCCCTTGCCTTCCAAACGGGCAATCTCGCTGCGCAGATCCAAGAGCGCGCGAATATTGTTCGAACGCTGCTGCGCCGTTTCGACAACAATCGAATTGGAAAACTCGCTGCGCACCATATCATAATTTTCTTTCGCCTTGGCGTAATCGCCGGCGATAAATTCACTGATCTCACCCAGTGCGAAATAGGCGCGCGCCGAAGCGTCCGTCCGCTTGTGCAGTTCGATGATTTCTTTATACCATTTGATCGCTTCGCTTAGATTGCCCTGACGACGCAGGTTTTCCGCCAATTCGAGCTTTAAACGGGGAATACGCTTTTCGTCGAACTCTTTTGCCAGCTGCGCGCGAAAGGTGCGTACGGCATGGTCATAATCGCCGTTGAGGCTCTGCGCCTGCCCTAACTTGAACATGGCTTGAGAACGAAAATCTTCATTCGGCGCTGCTTTGATCGCCCTTCGAAAGACATCGGGCGCCTCCTTGTAGCGTTTCAACCGCAGCAGGCTTTCCCCCATGCGATAAAGCGACATGGCCTGCATCAGCTTGTCTTCCGCCGAACGCGAGGAACTGCGATAGTTCTCCAAGGCCAGCTCATAATTGCCCCGATCGTAGTAAAGGCCGCCCAACTCGTATTTAGCCTGCTCGCGGATTTTTCTGGGCATTTTAGTGTCGTCGATGATGCTTTGCAGCAGCTTTTCGGCTTTCTCATACTCTTCCATACCGATCGCCGTCTTGGCTTTTAACAACATGGCTTCCGGAACCCATTTGGAGTTCGGATAGAGCTGCAAAAGCTCATCGAACTTGCGGTCGGCCTTTTTGAAATCGCGGCGATAATAAAAACAGCGGCCCAGCAGCATCAGCGCATCGTCCACCCATTTACTGTTCGGGAAATATTCCAAGACTCGCGACGCCCGTTCGATCGCCTGTTGATAATTCTGCATCTCCTGCTGGCCGGCGCGGTTCACTTGATCCTGACCTGAAAGCCCGCTTTTCTTGAGCTGCGCCTCTTCCTCAGCCGAAAGCTCTACCACTTGCGTCCTTTCGCGCTTTTTCCGCTCTTTCTCAGCTTCCTTGTAAAACTTTTGCGCATTGTAAAAAGTGTTATAATAAGCGCAACCGCTGAACAGCAGCAGGAGGGTTATCGGCAGGATTCGATGAATTTTTAGAACGCGTTTCAGCAAAAAGACCGTTCCTTTTTAACGGCTTCGACCAGTTTCGGCAAAATCTCGCCGGCTTTTCTGTGTAAACTAAGGTGCGCGTAAGGCGTCAACTCGGTCGGTTCGAGATTAATTTCCACGACGAAGGCATTGTTACTCAAGGCTTCGAAAGGGAGACCGGCTGCCGGATAAACTTGCGCGGAGGTTCCGATCGAAATATAGAGCTGCGCGCTGCGCGCCGCATCGAGAGCCTTCTGCCATGCCTCTTCCGGCAGCATTTCGCCGAACCAAACAACGTCCGGCCGAATGAGACCGCCGCAATGGCAGCGCGGCGGAACAATCGCTTCACTCTCCAGCTCATATAAAGCGCCGCAGGAAGCGCACCGGTTGCGCTCGATATTGCCGTGCAGCTCGTAGACAGTCCGACTTCCGGCGCGCGTGTGCAGACCATCGATGTTTTGCGTCGCGATCGAAAAATGCGAAAACATCTTTTCCAAGTCAACTAAGGCTAAATGAGCCGTATTGGGCTGCACATCCCGCATAATTTTTTTCCGCTGCTGATACCATTCCCAAACCCGCTGCGGGTTCTGCAGAAAAGCATCCATCGAAGCAAGTTCCCGCTGATTGAGCTTGGACCACAATCCGTCGGCGCCGCGAAAAGTGGGAACGCCGCTTTCGGCAGATATACCGGCGCCGGTTAGAACAGCCACACGTTCTACTTTACTAAATAAACGAAGCAGTTCTTTTGGAATTTCAAACACGTCCGACATCGCAAACCTTTAATGGCGCACAACTCAGAGGGTTCCCGACGAAACGTTCGTCATTCAAGATAGCAATCAAATGCTTAAGAAGCAATATGAATTGCCTGCAGGTTCGAAGGTAATATAGTGTCAATTCCACCTGACTTCTTAATATTTGCTTTACATAATACTTGGAAAATTGGGATAATTTTTGTAAATAAAAGATTGAAGAAATTTTTATCTGCAACGATTACAGCGGCCACCCGAACCTATGAACAAACGCCACAAACAGCTTTTACTGCGCGTGAGCGGAGCAGCGCTCCTGATCCTATTGGCGGCTTTATTTTTTGCACGATTTGACTATAGAGTGAAAGGCCCGGCGCTGCTCGTCCCGAAAGCGGAATGGACGATCGTGCAGAGCGAGCAGGATAAACTGCTGACCCGCCTTGTACAAAACGACAGAGGATTCGTAACGACGATCGAACTGTTTCACATCAGCCGACCGGACTATGTTTCTCTCCAGATTCGTCCCGATCTGGAGCAGGGCAAGCGCCTCGAAGCAAATGAGGTGGCGGCTCAGTTGACGTCACTGGAGGATCAGATTCGTTTGTCGGAGACGCTAGGCCTGCTGGAACAGGCAAATGCCCAACTCCAGGCGTTAAAAACCGGCCTCAAACCGACCATGCAGGAAGAGGCAAATCAGGAGCTGCAGTATGCCAAAGTTCAATTGGCCGCCTATGAACCGATTCTCCATCGGTATCAGGAGCTTTTTGAAAAAAGTTTGATCAGCAGACAACAGTTTGACAGCGTTAAGGCGCAATATGAACTCTATCGCATCGATGTGGCGTTAAAGGAAGCGCGGCTGCGCACCGCCAAGACCGGGGAAAAAGCCGAGATGTTGGCGGTTATAGAGGCGCAAATTCGTTCCGCAGCAACGCAAATGGAACTCTTGAAGAAAAAAGCGTCCGCGGAATCCATTCGTACGCCCATCAGCGGCATCGTCGGGCTGCCGGACAGGCTTAACGGCGAGCTCTTTCATCTCTGCAGCAACGACTCGTTGGTTGTACAAATGCTCATCAAGCCGCAGGACGCTCCGCTCGTCAAACCAGGACAAAGTGTATCCGTTTTTATTTACGGGAAGGGCAAAATTGCGGCGCCTGCCCGTGTTCTGAGCATCAGCCCGAACAGCCGCCTGGTTCAGGTGCAACCGATGTATGTTGCATTGGCGGTCATATCCAATGCGGGAGACCTCGCCCCCGGCATGAGCGGCCGCTATACTTTGCAGACCGCCAAATACAGCGGTTGGGATTTGCTTCGTCGATCATGGAAAACCTATCGCTTTAATAAATAGCAACGCGGAATTTTGTTATGAATACGCCCGTCCCCAAAGGTCGAAACGAGCTGAAATATTACATCGCTCCGGAAACCGTCTTTCCGCTTTTAGATTATTGCCGGCCTTACATTGAACACGACGAATACGCTTTGCGCATGCCGGATCGACGCTATACGGTGCGCAGTCTATACTACGATTCACCGCGCCTCGATTTTTACTGGGAGAAAATAGACGGCCTGAAAATCCGCCGCAAACTGCGCATCCGCAGCTATAACCAGTTGACCGAAAATTCGCCGGCTTTTCTGGAAATCAAACGACGTTACGGTACGGCCGTCGTTAAAGAAAGAGCCAAATATGATTATAAGGAAATAGTCAAAATTATGTCCTCGCCGGAAAATATTTGGCTGACCTATGAGCAAAGCACCAACGGTTCGCTGGTGTTGGGCAAGTGGCTCGATAATCTGATCCGCTGGAATCTCGAGCCGACGGTTTTGATTGCCTACGAGCGCGAGGCTTACGTGGGCCGTTTTGACGATGAGAACAACGTCCGCCTGACCATCGACTATAACGTCCGCGCACGAGTAACGGAATCGATCGAAGAGTTGTTCGCCGAGGACAATTTTACCTATCTCACCGGCAATTATCTCATTTTAGAGCTGAAATACAACAATTACATGCCGAAATGGATGCGCGGACTGGTGTTGGAGTTGAATCTACAGCAGCAGTCGATTTCCAAATATTGCATGGGTATTTACCAAGAATTTTTTAAGAAATAGAGAGCTCTATGAATTCTGCCGCCCGTTTAGATGCTTTAGATGCTCTATTATTTAACGCGCCGACATTTTCGTTTTTCGATGTGCTCATTAATTTGGTAATTGCCTTCTTCCTGGGAATGCTCATCGCCACGGTCTACCGACTCACCTTCAAAGGATATGCTTATTCGGCATCTTTGGTCAATACGCTGATCCTGATTACCATGGTAACGACCATGGTGATCATGGTGATCGGCAACAACTTGGCGCGCGCTTTCGGCCTTGTGGGCGCTATGTCGATTATTCGCTTCCGCACCGCCGTCAAGGACACGCGCGACATCGCTTTTCTCTTTTTTGCGCTTGCCGCCGGACTGGCCGCCGGCGCCGGCAATCATATGGTCGCTCTGATCGGCTGCGCGGCCGTAAGCCTGGTAGTGCTGGTTCTCTTTTTCCTTAATTATGGTGTTCCCCGCGGTAAAGAGCTGCTATTGCGTTTCTGGATGATGCCGAGCACTGAAGACACACCACCCTATCTCGCAGTTTTCGAGAGATATCTTAAAAACCATACGCTGGTCAATATGCGGTCGGCGCGTATGGGACAGATGCTCGAGCTGTCGTTCAACGTGAAGTTTAAGGACGACGCCAAACATCAGCGCTTTATCCACGAACTCAGCGAGATTCCCGGCATTGACCGAGTTTCCCTCATCATCGGCGAAGACACGGACGAGCCGATTGCCTAAAGCTTAATCAGCTGCAAAAGCCGATCCTTAGATCGGCTTTTGCGCCTCTACCCAATAAAGATCCGGCCTTTCCCTGCCGACCACATTCGTGAATCCGACAAAGCGAACCAGTTCCATCAATTGCTCCGCCTTCGGCAGCTTGTCAAAGCTGACGACCTCAGGCAATGCGGCGTGAAACTGATTAAGCCGGCGCGAGCAGCAGTTGTGGAAAACCAAAATTTTGCCGCCGGGCTTGAGCATCCGTAAAAATTCCTGAAGCGCTTCAATCGGCCGGTCGAAATGCGGAAATGAGGAATAGCAGACGATCTTGTCAAAGGCGTTGGAAGCAACGGCGGTGCAGCTCACGTCGCTGCACAAAAAAAGAACCCTTTTTTGAGTGATGCGCTTACGGGCTTCCTGGAGCATTTTTTCCGAAAGATCGATCGCCATCACGATCCCCGGATCGCACCATTCGCAAAGTTTTCCCGTCAAATAGCCGGTACCGGCGCCCGCGTCCAATACATTTTCCCCTTTATTCACAAATCCGCGGACAGCCTCCGCCATCTGTTCATGACGCGATTTGTTCGCCCAAACCGGCGCCATGCGGTTAAAGTAAAGGCGATGAAGTCTCGACATGTTTCTTCATGACCCGCAGCTTTTCTCTTTTTACTTTTGCCGCCAACGGCGGGATGATCAGCAGCATCGCCGCCAGTCCCGGCACTCCCCGCAACGTCCACCCGATGGAAAAAACTTTTTGCGGGAGCCCGAACAGAGGCGCGAGTATCAAAATAAAAAGAAACAACGTTAAACGCGATAAAAAAAGACCGGCAGCCAAAGAAATCCATTGTCCGAATTGTTTTCGATAAAGCAGGGCTGTCGTGCAGGCCAACGTTTCCAGCTCAAAGACCATCACTTGCAGGATCGGCGGGGAAGCCGGCGGCATGCCGGTGAGCAGCCAGGAGAGGACGGGAGCTGCCAGGGCAACAATCGCGGTTTCACGCAGAGGCAGAAAGAATGCCGCTGCAGCTATCGGCCAAAACATGGGCAAAAAGACTGCGCCCAGTCCTATGGCATGAAACAGCATCGGAAATAAAACGCCGAGCGCCGTAAACATGGCGCTCAGCGTTAATAGTCTGGTTTGCGATTTCACGGATGTCTTTTAAAATTCATATCCGAGCTCGGCTGCCATCGTTCGGCCCGGCATCGGATAACCCTTGAGAATCTCGTATTTTTGATCCAAAACATTCTTGACTTTAAAGGCAAGCAAGGCGGTGCGCCAAGGTTTCAGACCCAGCCAAAAATCGACCAGCGAGTAGTCGGGCATTTTATCCTGACGGCCGTCTTTGGCGTATAGTCCGGCAATGTGCATAAACTGCAGCCGAAGATCGAGTCTGCCGAGAGTATAATTTGCCGTTGCCGTCAGCTTTTTCTCCGGCGCCCCCAACGTTTCGTTGCCCAGATCCACATCCGACCAGGTAAGCCGCAATTCGAGGTTGTTTGTCGGGAGCAGCTTGACCGAGGCTTCATAGCCGCTATGGGTAAACCGGCCGGAATTCAGGAATTGCGGTTTGCCTCCCGAAATGACCGTGCGGATCATGTTGTCGCCCTGCATCCGAAAAACGGAAAGATCTATTTCTGCAAAATCGGCAATTTCCTGCAGGACCCCCGCTTCATAGTTCCAGAGTCTCTCGGGTTCCAGCTTTTCATTTCGCGGCGGAAAGACATACAGCTCACGGATGGACGGGCTGCGGAAACCTTTGGCGGCGGAGAGACGAAGGGTAGTTTTAGGAAAACTGTAGATCATGCCGAGTTTAGGCAGCGTCTCCCATCCGTAAAGCTCATGATTTTCGGCGCGAACGCCGGCCGACAGGATCATTCGCTGCAGCAACAGCTGCTGCACATGCAGATAGGGGGCATATTCCGTCATGAACTTTTTTCGATAGTTTATGACCGGTACTTTCGGCGAACTGTCCTCGGCGTCGCCGCCGTAAGTCTTATAGTCAAAACCGATCGTTGTCGTATTGGTTTTCCACGGCTTGAGGTTTTGATAGACGATTACGCCGGTAGTGCGGTCGTTCGATCTCCAGCCGTCATAGATGCAGTGTCTGCCGAAATTGCCGTGCAGCTTGACAACCGTTTCGCCGAAACGGCCGGAATGATCCAACGTCAGATCGGCGCCTGAGCGGAAGAGATGATACCACTGATTTGCCTTTGGCGCCGATTCCAGGCCGGGATCCAACAGATAAATGTCGGAATAGTTGGCATTCAGCTCGACCTTGGTTGCCGCGCTGAAAGCATAGCCGAGGTGCGCCGTATAGCCCTGATTGCGATAATCGGAAGAAGGCCGGTGTCCGTCAGTCGATTGGCGTGAGGCCGTCAAATAGTAGTCGAAACCGCCGAATTTACCGCCATGGCGGGCTTCATACTTTTGCGATGCAAAAGATCCGGCGCCGACAACCACGCCCGTTGAAAAGCCTTCCTGTCGCTGCCGCTTCGAAACCAAGTTGATCACGCCGCCCATCGCGTTCGTACCGTAAAGAAATGAAGCAGGCCCGCGAATCACCTCGATGCTTTCTAGTCCAATGGTTGAGTAGGCATCGGGGAGCGCGTGCCCCATCATCCCCATGATGTCGGGTCGACCGTCACGCAGAACCAGCACACCGGTGACCGGCGAACCGCCTATGCCGCGAATAGTTATCCCTCCGGCCGCGCCCGAAGCGACTCCATACCCCATCAACGCCCGTTCAGTCACGAACAACGCCGGCACATA
>JAPDPN010000118.1:0-3900 GCA_034506455.1 Candidatus Zhuqueibacterota bacterium
GGTAAGCCTGTTCGAGAGCACCTATACCCTCGAGGTGCGAGCGAATTTGGCGCAGACATTCGGACATCAATTTTTCGTATTGCGGTGTTCCTTCGGCAAAACCGCCAAGTAGGCCGGGCTGCAGGTGCAGCGAATTTCCCGAAGGTAGACCCGGTATCGACAACAGAAACGTGTTGAACCCCAAGCCCTGCACCCAGCGCCGATAGGCTTGGTCGAACTGGGTAAAATCCAAACGAACCCCAAGGGTTCCTTCATCGACATTGACGCGGATAGGCGATAGTGCAAAAGGATCAATCGGTGAAAGACGGTGCTGCGCAAGATTGCGCAGGTAAAGCTCGAAAACACGCTGTAGGGATTTGTTGTCTGTAAGTCGATGGTAGCGTTGCAGAGCCGAAAGATAGAGCCCCACGGCGCTCTGCAGGTGCGTTTCGCGCGGAAGGGTGAAATCCCATACCGTCAGGCGCAAGGGGACGTGCACGGTTTCCGCATCTATCTTGAGAACAAGGCGTCCAGAATAGTCTCCTGCCGGACATTCCGACGGCAAGTGAATACTCAGCCAAAGCGGCTGGTTCCCTCCGGCCCGAACTGCCGCAGGCCGATCGAACGACAGCAGAGGGTCGGGCCAGAGACCGGTTGCACCGCGTTCGTCGGTCGGCACGCGCACTTGCACATAGCCGACGCGGTAAACCGTTGCCGAGTCGGCAGGCAAAACCGCTCCGGAAGGGTGACGAAACGGCTCGACATACGCCCACAGGCGACGAATGGGCCTTTTAGCAAAGACGACAATCTGCGCTGCTTCGTATTCGTTGCGCGCCGCGGCAAAGGCAACGATACGACCGGTTCGTCTCGGCGGCTCGTGCGCAGGTGCAATCTTGCGCATTGATTCGCAGCTCCAAATCACCGCGCCGTCCGTCTCCTTCAATCGATCACTATATTCACCAATGGCTGAACGGGGCTCGACCGGCTGCAGCGAAAAAAGAGTGTCACCCTTGCTGTTGACGAGCAGATGCCCGCCCTTTAAAGCCTCTTGTGAATTGATTTGAATAGAGCGCGAACTGACTCTTTCAGCAGCCTTGTTTTGCCTGCTCGAGCGAAAAAGATTCAGAGAATCGTTACCTTTTACCTTTAGCTGAAACGTTTCGATATCCTTCCGGCTGATATTTACCGCTTCAGCCAACCGGTCTATGCGCAAAAGGTGCGTCTTGCCGAGCAGGTTCGGTGCGGCGGAATCGACGCGCGCTTGATAGCGGTATTCATCGATTTGGATGCGCGTCGGCGGTCTGCCGGCCTGCAGCCGAATAAAGACCTGTTCGGCGGGAAAAATTTCGGTCGGCAAAATGAATTCAGCTATGCCGACACGGGGAATCATGCCGATGCTTTGCCAATCGACGCCGTTCTTTGAGGCGGCAAGTTCAAGATAGCCGCTTTGTCTAAAAGAGATTTTGAGAGACAGCCGTGCGTCGGCCTGCTGCCAAGAGCCAAGGCGATGACAATAGATCACCTCACGACCGTCGGTCAGGTCCCAGCGGTTGGTATTGAAATAGGCGTCAAATCTTGCGAGCGTGCGCACGGCATAGGTGCCCAGCGAAGCAAAATAGTAATGCGCCGCATAAAGTCCCTCTGTAATGGACTCGCCGTCGCCGAGTTCAATGCCGGCCTGCGGTGTATGAATGGGTAAAAGCTTTGCAATTCGGAGAGAGCGGAAAAGTATCCTTCCTCGCCCCTGCCAAAGCCCGAGTCGAACATAATGACCGCCGCCGTCCTGCGGCGCCATAAAACGAAAGGAGACCGTCAGCCACTCGTCCGTCGCTTGTACATCCCGATTGGCAAAGTCGGTGCCGACCATCGCCGCCGAAGCAAAGGCATTTTGCTCATAACGCAGCTGAACAGAGAGTTCATACCAGGCATTGGGGGTGAATGCAAAGGGCAGTTTGGCAAAAGCAGCGCCGGCAGGGTCCCCACGCACTGCCAGACAAAGTGCGCCTTCCGACGGATCGATCTCAAAGCTGTCTTTTCCGACCCATTGATCTGCGTAACGCGCGATCAAATCTTCAGTAGCGGCTGCCGGAGTCAGGCAAAGGCAAACGATCCAAAACAGCAGCCGCGCTGTTTTCCTCACAGCTCCTGCTCCGTTTTGGCGCCGATGACGATTTTGGTCAAGCCGCAACGCCGTGCTGTATCCATCACCTTTACCACCAAACCATGCGGAACCTGCTGGTCCGCCTTGAGAATGAGCGTTTTTTCACGAATATTGGGAATGCGGACGGTAATCTCGTCCGCCAAATTTTCCAGCGGTACACGCTTTTCGCCCAAGAAAATTTCCTGGTCGCGCGACAGGTAGATGACCAGGTTTTCCACTCGCTCCACTTCGTTGGATTGGATGGTGGGCAATTCGAGCTTCATGCCCGGCTGCTCGATGAAACTGGAAGAGACCATGAAAAAGATCAGCAGAATGAACATCACATCGATCAACGAAGTGATGTTGAGGGTCGGTCGCCGCCGCTTTCGGTCTTTGAACTGCATGCTCCAGGCCGCCTCTATTTCTGAAGTTGTCGAATTTTATGCAGCAGCTTGGTCGTATATTTTTCAATATCGAGAATAAAGTCCTCGGCCTTGGCGGAAAAGTAGTTGTACATAATAAGAGAAGGAATGCCGATGACCAATCCGGCAACGGTGGTAATGAGCGCCTCGGATATGCCGCCCGCCAGTTGACTAGCCTGGCCGGTTCCCACGCGCGAAATGACGGTAAAAACTTTGATCATTCCCAGGACGGTTCCCAACAACCCCAAAAGCGGCGCCACACCCGCAATCGTCTCCAGCGCCGGTAGCCCGCGTTCCAGTGCCCGTACCTCTTGGCGGCCCTGATCGTTCAACAACTCGCGCATTTCGGCCGGCGACAGGTCCAAATTCTGCAGGCCGGTCAGCACCAGATCAGCAAAAGCGCCGGAGTGTTTTTCGCAGATCGCTTTGGCCAGCTCAATATCCTCCAATCGATCGAGCGACTCGATGACGGAAATGATTTCCGGAATAAGAATCTTTTTGCGCCGCAGGCTGATCGCGCGCTCGATGACAATGGCCAGCGCCAAAATCGAAGCCAGCAGCAGGGGAATCATGGTCACGCCGCCGCGCGCCAGGTAATCGATCACTTGGCTCATGGTATCCTTTTTATTCTTGTCCCTTTACAAAAGATAGCCACTATTTCGCAAAAGGACAAGCAGATTGCAGGAAAGGTGTGCCGAAGATGCGGTCGGCGTCATTCTTTTTTCGGCTGCTGGGGAGCAGTCTGTCCGGAAGGTTTGCTCTGAGTTTTTGGCGCCGGCGCCTGCTGCGTCGTCTTTTTTGCCGAAGACTTTGTACGGAGGCTTTGCGCCTCGATCAAAGCCTGCCGGTACATGTCGTAAAGCGATTTGGGCAGAATCATCGCCCGCACGCCCAAGTAAACGCGCCAGCCGGGATAGTTGTCGAGCTGCGAAAACGTACGCCGCGGGCCTTGGGTGTGATCGACGTCTTTGGAGAGCCGTAGATCGAGCGCCGTGTAGAATTTAAATCGCGGGTGCGGTTTGTAGCCGAAGCTCATATTCATGTAGAGGAAATTTTCGCGTCCGCCGGCAGCGGGCGGCGGAAAGGTGATCCATGACAGTCCGTAGAACTCGAGGCCGTAATCAAACAGCGTTGTAGGAAATTCCAACCCAAAGCCGTAGTAAAAAGCCTGACTGTTTTTTTTGACCACGCTTATGTCGCGATACTCATCGCCCGCAACCAGGCGCGCCCCCTTGTCGAAATAATTCCAATAGGTCAGGTTGACATGAATACGGTAATCATAAGCAAGATTGGGCAGCTTGTAGCGATAGGTGAATAGACCGGTGAGCCCTGCCTCGGTTGTTCCGGCCGTATATTCTT
>JAPDPN010000118.1:4000-8304 GCA_034506455.1 Candidatus Zhuqueibacterota bacterium
TTGTCGAAATAATTCCAATAGGTCAGGTTGACATGAATACGGTAATCATAAGCAAGATTGGGCAGCTTGTAGCGATAGGTGAATAGACCGGTGAGCCCTGCCTCGGTTGTTCCGGCCGTATATTCTTCGAAAAGGATGTTGTGATAAGAACCGGTCGGAAAGCGCAAACCTAAATTCAAACCTACATAGGCGTTGGTATTCTGAATTTGATAATTGCCGGTGCGGATGTCCATGCTGGTATCGCCGAAAACATCGTCAGGCCCTTCGGTATTGACATCTTGATAAATTACGGTGCTCATTGCCAGGGAAAGATGGGGCAGAACGCCGTAATTGAGGGCCATTACACCCTGTACATCCCAAAAGGTGGTACGCGTAACGACGCCGTCGGAAAAGTACTGGACATCGGCGGCCTCCCCCCACGCACGGCTTTGCCAGGTCGCCCAGAGCTGTTTCGGCCGAGTGCCCATAGCCGACTTGACGTGTATCATACCGCGGCCGCCGTTCATGATCGGCCCGGCAAAAGCGTTGATTGCGGCAAGAAAAACAATTAAAGTCGGCAGGTTTCGTTTCATGGCAACCTCCATGAATAATGACACGGCGACGTGGAAAAGCCAAAGATTCAATCTTTATTATCGGATGAAAGCTGCGGATAGTTCGCATTTACGGATTATTATCCGCCTGCGCCGTTTTCCTTTTCGCGATTTCTACGGAGCAGCTCAGCCGATGTACATCCTCGAAAGCGTTGGTGACATAGGCATAGTCAACGTTGAGATACCGCCAATGAAAACCGGCACCGGCCGTCAGGCCGACTTCATTGCGCCCTACGCGTAGGCTGATTGCCTTGGCGATCAATTCCGCTCCGTAAAAAGGCGTCATCTCGTACTTTTTCTGCAGCGAATAGTAAAAATTAAGCGCAATTCCGCGCAATATGGGCTGCTCATAAGCCATGCCGAAAAGGTAACTGCGCTCTATGCGATCCTGATGCCTTGTATTCCACACGATCGGCGTTTTGGTCAGATCCCGAACAGTAAAACCAAAAGAAAGATCGCCCAATTCCCGCTGGTGAACGAGCGTGCCGAAATTGAATCTGAGCAGAGTGCCGACGTCGATGCCCATACCGGATGCGGAAGCCTCGCCCAACACCTGTCTTATCAGCTTGAAATTGACGCCGATCGGCAGTGTGATAGGCAGATCGCCGTACCACCAGCCGAGAGGAAAAATCGATTCCAGGGTTTTGGCAAAGCTAAAGTAAAAGACATCTTCCGTGTCTTCTATAAAACCCAGCGCCGTTCCGCTCGGCCGCAGCTCCAGATCGGCATTGCGTTCGCTGTAGGATTTGCCCTTCAGTTCGGGGTAAACGGGGATATCGTCGACGGCAAAGCGGGTCCAGTTGATGGACAAAACACCGCCGCCCGGCATGGGGTAAGCAAAGCCGAAATAGTTGTAATTGGCCATCGGTGTAAAAAGTGAGCCGAACGTCGGTGCATACATGAGATTAAAGCGCGTACTCTTTAAAAGACCGAGGGAAGCCGGGTTATAGAAAAAAGTCTCGCCTGTCCCTCCCATAGCGCCGGCGGCGGTCCCCAAAGCCAGAGGGCGAGCGCCGACGCCCAGCTCGAGCGCGGCGCCCGCATGGCGGCCGCCTGCCCGCAGCCATGAAAAAGCTAAAAGTACAATAAAAGCTGAATTTCGCAATGCTTTCATAGAATCTTGGCGATTTTTCCGCTGATGGTGCGTGTTTTACCGCCGCTCTTGGCGGTTAATCGATAAAAATAGACGCCGTTCGCCGTCTCGAAGCCTTCGGCATCTTTGCCGTCCCAAAGAATCTCGTGATAATCGGCGCTGAGCGGATTGGGGTCATCAACGATATCCGTCGGTTTGAATGAGCGAATGAGTTTGCCCGATGCCGTGTAAATCTTGAGCGACAGATCGTCAACCGGCGCAGTCAGTATATAGGCAAAACGAGTCTCTTGACGGAAAGGATTGGGATAATTGCCGAGCATCTGAATCTGCAGCTCCTCGGCAATGCGCAGATAGTACTCTTTTATGTCCGAGAAATTGCGGTTACAGTCCGTCGCCTGTACGGTCAGGGTGTGTTCTCCGCTTGTCAGCTTGGGATTATAGCTGATGACGATCTGATTTCCGTCGATGATCGAATCGGGCAAAGCGATTTCCGTGGAATCCACCGGCAGATCGTCGAGCGAAATTCTCAAGCGTCCGGGCGACAGATCGATGCCGTTTTCATCCTGCAGGCGGATGCCCAATCTCGGCTCATCTCCCGCCCACTTGTAATCCACATAGGGCTGACCATCCACAGCAACCGAGATCTGCGGCGGTTTATCGTCGCGCACTTCGAGTACGGCCAGTGGACCCAAAATATGCTCTTCGGCGGTCAGCATGTTTCCTTCCACTCGCGTATCGCAGCGCACCCATTTTTTGGTCTGCTTGGCAAAACGGTAGAGCTTCCATTCTGCCCATACCGAATCTGCAACCGTGCTGTCGGCCGTGTCGAGACGCAGGTAGGCCGGTTTCTGCAGCATTTCTCCAGTCATCAGTTCGACATGAAACGCCGGCGTACCGCGGCGATGCGAATAATCCGGCTGCTGATTTATCGAAACTTTATCCAAAGGCCAGACCGCCAGTGCGCTCGGCCGCTTCAAGGCGCCGATCGGCATTTCGATGTACAAACGGCCGACCTGCAGTTCGGAATGCCTCCCGTCCGCCAACAAAAATCCTTCCGGCGTCGCCTGAAAGTAGCGCGGCGTCAGCAGGGCTGCGGTGCGGTTGTTATCCTTGGTGTCTTCGCGAATCAGGCTGTCGGGATCCAAAACCACCTCGACCCACAGGTCGCCCGGCGAAGGAGTATGTCTGATTCGGCTGACGCTCGTTGCATAGGCATCGATGGAGATCGTGTCTTTTCCGACCGTCTGCCACAGGGAATCCGCCGGTGATTTGGTTCGATAGAGAACCTCCAAGCCGGTAACCGTGTTGCCGCTCTTGTTCTGCACCGTAGCCTCCAGCATCACCCATTCGCCGCCGATGTAACGTATGGCGCCCTCCGTTACCTCGACATCCACATCGAGATTGATATAGTGTTTGTACAGGCGGCTGGTTACCGTCCGCCCTTCGGCGTCCGTCGCTTTGAAATAGTAAGAAAACTGGAAACCGCTCCAAACAATAAAAATCCCCCGCTCGGACTTGAACCAGTTATTCTCCAGCGGCGCCAGGGGAAGCGAGTCGTTCAACACATAACACCAGAGTCGCTGCAAAGCAGCTCGGCTGCGGACATGGGCGTAAAAGTAGAGGCTGTCGTTTGCCGCGCGAGCCACAAAAGTGGAATCGAACACAATGCCTTTGAGAGAAACCGGGGCTGCGCCGTTCACCCGCCGCCGGTTCAGCTCATCAGCAGCAAAAAAACGGACGATGCCCGATTCGCCTTTAAAGCTGTCCTTAACGATCAGACGCCCTTTGGCAAGCGAATCGGCGGTTTCAAGGGTGTAGGAGGAAACGATCAACCTGAGGCTGTCTTCCAAATCAAAAATTCCAAAGCCGATTTGAAAAGAAGCCTTGCCGAAAGCCTTAAGCGTGTCGCCGGGCAGAACGATGGACTCTTTGAGCGATACCGATACGCTCCCTTGGGGAATATGCAGCCGCATCGCCGGGTCGCCGAGAAGATGATACTGGTTGACCTGCGAAAAAGCCTGCGGCGTTTGATAATGCGCCAAATAGGCGATCTTGGCCGCCGCGATCATCTTTCCCATCGGCACAGAAGGATAGTTAAAAATCTGCTTCATGATTTCGGACTGGAGAAAATAGTCATTCCAAGTCCAGCCCACTCCGCTGGCGCCGAAAAAGGCCGCTGCCCCGTCGTCTCGTTCTATGAGCAGAGCATCCGCAAGGGATTCTGTTTCCGGCGACTCAAAGGCGCCCGTAAAGCAGGTCATGCTGATGATAAAGGGAAACTTGCCGCGGGTGTTGATACGTCGGCAGTCTTCGACGCGCAGCAGGCCGTTATCCGCCCATATAGCTCCGCCGCCGTGGCCGTGAAAGGTCATGATGCTGCAGCCGCGGCTGAAATAGTCGAGCAGGTCGGTGGTGCCGCCGAAATAGGGATCTATCGGCATCGAACGATCGCGCAGAGAAAACATCAAACGCGTGTTGATCTGCGGCGGCATAATCTTGGACAATGCAATTCCTTGAGAGCGGAAATCGTCGCCGTTGCCGCCGATGATGAGAAACCGATTCGCCCAATCTCCGACCGGCGGGTTGGTTTCATACCGGATGATCTTGCCGATGAAACGCTC
>JAPDPN010000119.1:0-7967 GCA_034506455.1 Candidatus Zhuqueibacterota bacterium
GTGCGCTATCGCATCCCCATTGAGCCGTATGTGCTGATGTTCACGGCCGCAGGGGTAGTTTGGTTAAAACAGCGACTTTCCACGCAAAAGACAAAACAGACCCTATCAGAAAGAGCATCGTGATGTTGATTTCCAAGGCGATTGCCCGTTATAGTGGAATAGTGGTCGTCATTTCATCGGCGGCCGTGCTCATTCTGCTGCGTTTGCAATTGCCGACCAAGTTTTTAGCCTTGGCGATCCTGGCTGCTGTTTTTCCGGCAGTGCTCCTGCTCGTCAAAGATGCCCGCCGTTTTCTGCTGGCTGCAGCCTGCTTTTCAATTCCCCTGCACCTCGATGTTAATTTCATTCACCTTTTCGAACATCAAGCAGGTGCTTCCACCTTGGGGATCTCTTTGACCGACATACTTGTTGTCCTGTTGCTTTTTCAACTGCTCATAAGAAATGCTGCTGCCAAGCAGCCGACAGCCGTTTTTTTCCCAAAAATCGGCTTACCCCTAATCCTTTATCTCGAAGCGGCCGCTCTCTCCATGTTGTGGGCACCGCGTCTCGATCTGGCGGTGATGGAAGTCGTGCGCATGGCCAAATTTACCCTGATGTTCTTTGTTCTACTCAATCACCTGCGCGAAGAACAGGATGTTCGGTTGGTCGCGTGGTCCCTGCTTGCCGCCGTTGCGCTGCAAAGCTTCCTGGCGACGGCTCAGATGGTTCGCGGCGGAGTTCTTGGACTCGATTTTCTCGGCGAAGCGCCGCCGGATGCCGACGACGAAACCTCGATTTGGCGGGCTATGGGAACCCTCGGACATCCCAACAAGCTGGCGACCTTTTTAGAGGTTTTGCTTTTGCTGCCTCTTGCCGCTTATCTTTTTGAAAAGAAAAAGCCGCTGCGACTTATAGCCCTGCTTATCTTTTTTCTCGGTGTCCCGGCAATGATGATGACCGGCTCCCGCGGCGCGTGGATCAGCTTTGCGGCAGCCATGGCTTTTTTCGGGCTTTTCCTCCTTACCAGTCGGCATGTGCGTCCCACAACGATCATCAAGCTGGCAATGGCAGGCGTTTTCATCTTGACCCTGATCGCAGGAACCATGTCCGAGATGCTCTATCAGCGCCTTTTCGGACCGGACTATGGCTCCGCCGCCGGCCGCATCCCTATGTTCAAAATTGCGCTGAACATCATCTCCGCCCATCCCGCCGGCGGCGTCGGCATCAACAACTATCAAGTCAACATGCGCAACTATAACGACGCCGTCGAGTCCCTCCGCTATGTCGCCATTACCAGGCCGGTGCACAACATGTATCTGCTGGTGGCGGGTGAAACGGGCGTCATCGGTCTGGCGGCTATGCTGAGCGTTCTGCTCGGCCTCTTTTCGACGCTGCGGCGCGCCCGCACCTCACAGGCGCCCATGATTTCGCTCACGGCGGCCGCTTTGTACGGCGGCATGATCGCCTTTTGCGTACACGGACTGGTGGATAAACACCCGCCCGGCGGCTCGGCAATCTTTTATGTCGTCGCCGCGCTTGCCGCCGGCTTGGTCGTCATCGATCGCAAAAGAGTCGAAACGGTTCGTCCCGCAGAGGCTCTTTATGTTTAAGCGAATGCTGATCAGCATCGGCGGCGTTTCCTTTGCCCTTTCATTGGTGATGGCGCTTGCCTCTCTTTCCAGCATTTTGTTGGCGCGAGCCCTCACGCCGAGCCAATTCGGCGAGTTTTCGCTGATGCGTACCTTGGTGCTGTTCCTACCGCCGATCGCCGCCTGGGGACAGGACGTGGCGACCGCACGATTTTTCAGTCGCAACGAGCCGGAACAGTTCCGCTGGCGGCAGGTGCACAGCCTGATCCTCAAAATCGGCAGCGTGCTGACCCTCATCGGCGTGTTGATCTGCGCTCATTTATATCGCTTGAGCCTGCCCAAACTGGTCGGGCTTGCGGTCGCCTCATTGGCCTATGTCTCGACGCTGTTTTTCTCCAACCTGTGGCGCAGCCGCAAAAGCTATGCGCCGGCCATGCTCATGGTTAATGGATTTCGCGGCGCTTTCTTTTTCTATGTGCTGGTGCTGTTCATAACACGTCGCGCAACTGCCGCAACGGCGATATGGGGCTACTTTGGCGTGATCGTGCTCATTGCTCTGTTCAATGTTGTCTATACCTATCGACGCATTCCGCAGGGCGAGCAGCCGATACCGCGCTCGTTTTATACCAGCGGCCTGCTGCTGCTCGGCTCGCAGACCTCGGTCACTCTCCTCGGCTCGCTCGACAGCCTGTTCATACCCAAAATGTTGGACCTCGCTTCGTTGGGGCTCTATCAGGCCGCCACGGCGCCGGCGCAGCTGTTCAACATTATCGGTAGAGCCGCAAAATACGTGTGGGTACCGGAGTTCGGCAGCCGCAATCGTGTAGAGATAACGCGGCTGACGATTGGGCTGGCTTTGGTGAGCGGTGGATTGCTCATTCTGGCTATGGCGACGGCGCAGCCGCTGCTTCACCTTTTGTACAAAGGCAAATATGACCACGGCGCCAATCTGCTGCGGATCCTGTTTGCAGCAGGCGCCGTTCGGTTGTATTATCATCTAAGTTCGAGCGTCATCATCGGCCGACTGGAGCAGGCGGCCTTGTCGCTTCACCTCGGTCTCACAGCCGTTATGGTCTTTGTGGAAGCCGGACTGCTTTTTGTGCTGCTGCGCGCCTTCGGTGTGATCGGCGCCGCCTGGGCTTCTTTGATCGTCGGCGTCCTGCGCGCTCTATTCAGTTACGGCATCGTTTGGAAATATCGGTCGCAACTGGCTTTTAAACCGTGATCGGCGCGAATTTAAAAATCGTCTACCTCTCAAACGAGCGGTTTCCGGCAAAATTTGCCTGCACCATTCAACAGGTCCGTATGTGCGAGGCCTTCGCCAAACACGGCGCCGAGGTGCTGCTTTTAACGCCCCGTTACCATGATATGCCGGCTGCAGATCTAAATGACATTTGCCGCTTTTATGATGTCGAACCGCTATTTCACATGCGGCAGATTCCCTCGCTGATGAGCCTCAGCAAACCGATTGCCGACGGCCGGAGAAAGGTGCGCGTGCCTTGGGTTGGCGGTTTTTCGCTCTACTATTCCATGCAGCGCGAAGCCAAGTCGCTGCTCAAAAACATGGACCCGTCGACTGTCGTCTACAGTCGCAGCCTGAACGGCTCGCTGGCGTTCCTGCAGGCTCGACGCAGACAGGCGAATCCCTACAAAGTCATTGTCGAGGTGCACGCCTTGAAAGAGCAGAAACCCTTCAAGCGCTTTTTATCAGTGCTTCGCGCCGCCGACGGTCTGGTGGTCATCTCGAATGCTGTCCGACAGGAGCTGTTGGAACGCTTTGCGATGCCGGAGCGCAAAATCCTGCTCGCGCCCAGCGCCGCAAGTTCCGCATTGTTCGGCAAACAAATGGATTCTCAAGAGGCGCGCCGCCGTTTACGCCTACCGGAAATGCCGACGGTCCTTTACGCTGGACAGCTTTTTCCCGAAAAAGGCGCCGACTTGCTGATCGAGGCGGCGACGCTTTTGCCTCCGACGCTTCACACGCTCATTGTCGGCGGCCACGGCGCCTATCTCGACACCCTGCGTCAAAAGGCTAAGGCGATGCGTTTGACCAACGTCACGCTGACGGGTTTTGTGCCGCCTGCGCAGGTGCCGCTCTACCTCGCCGCCGCCGATGTGCTCGTGCTGCCGACTCGCCGGAACCATATCAACAGCGATTATACCTCGCCTTTGAAACTTTTCGAATACATGGCCGCCGCAAGGCCGATCGTCTGCGCCGATCTGCCGGTTCTGCGCGATGTCCTGCGTAACGGCGAAAACGCCCTTTTCTTCCGCAGCGGCGATGCCGCCGATCTGGCCGCCGTGATCCGACATCTGCTGAACGATGCAGACCTCGGCCGCCGCTTAGCGCAGCAGGCGTACAAGGACGTGCAGGAATTTACTTGGGAAAAGCGGGCGGAAAAGATACTTTACTTTATTCGATCTCTATGAAAAACAATCGACCCAACATCCTGCTCATCAGCATCGACAGTCTGCGTGCCGATCACCTGTCGGTTTACGGCTATCATCGCGAAACATCGCCGCATCTCTGCAGGCTGGCGGAAACAGGTCGCGTCTATGAAAACGCCTTTGCCGCCTCCAACTGGACCGGCAGCGCGCTCGCCTCTCTGCTGACCGGCCTCTACCCGCGCTCGCACGGCTACACGCATCAACATTATTATTTGGATAAAGGCGGCGATTCCATTGCCTCGATTCTGGCCGAGCAGAATTACCAGACCGTCGCTTTTTCCAACAATTTGTACGTCAGTGAGCGCACCGGCATGGATGCCGGATTCCAGGCGTTTTACTACCGCGGCAAGCCGATTAAAAAAGGAACGCCGCCTGTGAAATCCGATTTGCTGCGTCCGTTTAAAGCCGTTATCCCCGAGACGCCCAAGCATCTGGCCAAGAACCTCGTCGATTCTCTTTTGCCCCAACACGCCGTACAGCGCGACGACGGCGCCGCCGCTACCGAGCACGCGTTCCGACAATGGCTCGTGCAGCGACAAGAAGACAAGCCGTTCTTTGCCTACATCCATTATCAGGAAACCCACTCTCCTTATATGCCTCCCTACCCCTATCGACGCCGCTTTTTCGGCGATTCCTGGCGCCAGGAAGCCGCCTGTCTGGCCTTCGACCATGTGGGGTATTATGCCGGCAAAACTGTCTTTCATGAATCGCAAGTACGAAATTTTGCGGACTTGTACGACGGTGCAATCTGTTACCTGGATTGGCGCTTAGGTCGGCTTTTCGATCTCCTTCGTCGCGCCGGTCTCTACGAGCGCACAGTCATTCTTGTCACCGCCGACCACGGCGAGATGTTCGGCGAGCACAATTATTTCTGGCACGCCTTCTGTCTTTATGAGCCGCTCATCCGCGTGCCGCTGATCGTTCGCTTCCCTGATTGGTTCAACAGCGGTCGTTCTATGGAACTGGTGCAGACCAACGATCTCGTGCCGACGCTTCTCGAAGCGCTGGAAATTCCCTGGCCGCATGCGGGTGAACGACAAGGACAATCGTTCCTGAACGGTTCCTCGCGGCGCGCGGCGTTGATTCAGGTCGACAACCCGGAGCGCATCATTTGCCGCTGGCTGACGCGCAACCCCAAGCTGAGTATGGATGATTTCAGCTTTTACTGCCGCAGCCTGGACGCGTTGCGCACGTCTGAGGAAAAACTGATCGCAGCCTCCGACGGCCGTCATGAGTTCTATGATCTATGCGGCGATCCGGCCGAAGAGCGAAACCTCTACGGCACGGCCGATTCCCGCATCGCGCAGCGGCAGGCCGAGCTACGAGAATGGATCGCGGCGTTGAGGCCGCACATTGCATCCGAGGGCTCTCAACCGGAATTCGACAAAGCGACATGGGAAAAGCTGCGGGCGTTGGGCTATGCCTGATCAAGGACGCAAAATTCGCGTTCTCTATCTCATTCCGTCCCTGCGCACCGGCGGAGCGGAGCTGCAGCTGCTGACGCTCGTCCGCGGCCTCGACAAATCCCGCTTTGCCGTCTCCGTCGCCGTCTTTTACGAGGGCGGATTCGAGCAAAAGCTCAAAGAAATTGCAGGCGTCCATTTGATTCGACTCGGCAAAAAGCACGGCTTCGATCCCGTGCCGTTCATTCGACTTTTGCGCGAACTGTGTCAATATCCGCAGGATATTCTGCACGCCTTTAATCTTTCGGCGCGGTTCATCGGACTGCTTTGCGGCCGAATTGCCCATGTTCCGATCGTCGTGCTGGCCGAGCGGACCGACCGCCCCATTGTGACCTCATTCGGGAGTCGGCTCTATTCGCGGTTGGACGGATTGGCGCTTGGCCTGGCGGATTACGTGATCGCCAACAGCCGCGGCGGCTTACGTTTTGCACTGCAGCGCGGCGTACGAGCAGAACGGGTTTCAGTCATCCCCAACGGCATCGACCGGCAACGACTTTTACCCAAACGTTCTGCAGATGAAATGCGCTCGCTCCTAAAACTGCCCAAGGAAAGTTTTGTGATCGGAATGCTCGGGCGGTTGGAGCCGAGCAAGGAACCGGAGAGATTTTTAGCCGTTTTTGAGGCCGTCGCCCGATCCGACGCCTCGGTTCGCGGCCTGGTCGTCGGCGACGGCTCGTCGGCAGAGCGGTTGCAGCGTAAAGTCCAACAGCTGCAGCTCGGTGACCGGCTGCTTTTCGTCGGCCGGCAGGAAGAACCCTCGGATTTTTTGCAGATAATGAATGTGCTGGTCCACCCTTCGCTCGGCGCCGAAGGCTGCCCGAACGCGGTTTTGGAGGCGATGGCCATGGGGATACCGGTGATCGCCGGTCGCACCAACGGCGCTGCGGAAATTATCGATTCCGGTCGGACCGGCGTTCTGATCGAAAGCAGCGATCCGGCGAAATGGGCAGAAGCCGTCCTGCGCCTGCGCGATGAGCCGGAACTGCGCCGAAGGCTTGGAGAAAACGCCCGGCGCCGAGTCACTCGCGATTTCAGCGCCGAAACGATGGTTGCTGCCCATGCCGAGCTTTATGAACAATGGTACCGAAACGCAAAAAGCAGGACGACGCGATGAGCACGGCACCCCGACCCTTCAGCCGTATCGATGTCTTGGGATGTCCGGTTGATCGAGTAACCCTCGGCCAATGTTTGGATTGGTTCGAAAAGGTCATCGAAAGAGGCGGCCGCTGCCACATTGTGGTCATCAACGCCGCCAAGGTCGTCAAGGCGCGCCGCGACGCCGAATTGGCACGGGTGATTCATGAGGCAGACCTGATCGGCGCCGACGGCATGTCGATTGTCTGGGCGTCGCGGTTGTTGGGCACACCGCTGCCTGGGCGCGTAAACGGCACGGATCTCATGGATGCCTTGTTCGAGTTATCGGCGCGCAAAGGTTACCGAGTCTATTTGCTGGGCGCGCGCCCCGCAGTCATCGAAAAGGCGGCCGCTAATCTCCGTCGCATCTATCCGAACCTCAACCTCGTCGGCTATCGCCACGGCTATTTCGCCGACAGCGCCGAAGAGGAAAAGGCGGTACAAAGGATCAATCACGCCAAACCCGACATTCTCCTTCTCGGCATGAGCACGCCGATGAAAGAGTTGTGGGTCAAGCGCCACAAGGAGCTCCTCCGCGTGCCGGTCATTCACGGCGTCGGCGGCAGTTTCGACATCGTCGGCGGCGTGACGCGGCGCGCGCCGGTCTGGATGCAGCGCTCCGGACTCGAATGGCTGTTCCGGCTTGCCCAGGAACCCAGGCGTCTCTGGCGGCGTTACTTGATCACCAATACAGTTTTTGTCTGGCTCGTTCTTAAAGAGGTCCTGTTCGGAAGGAACGGCGGCGATAAAGTCGCCGATTCCCTGCAGCCTTAGGGTCGACGCGGCAGGGCACAAAAAATGCAGTATCCTATCGGCACGACTTGTATAAAATGAAAAACTCGATAAAATGCTTCATCCTGTTCTTCGTTTGTCGTTCAATCGTAAACCTTGCAGCCGAGGCGGCCTCCACAGCTGCTCCCCTCGGCTATTCGTTGCTGCCCAACTATCCCAATCCCTTCAACTCGACAACCATCATTCCTTACCGACTTTCGGAAAACGGCGCCGTGCGCATCGAAGTCAATGACCTGTTGGGGCGCCGAATCCGCCGATTGATCGACGAAGAGCAGACGGCGGGAGAACATCGTGTTGTCTGGAACGGAAGCGATGATCGCGGACAGGAAGTTCCGTCGGGCGTTTACTTTTGCATCATGCGTTTCAAGGACAAAGAGAGCCTTCAACGAATGATTTTGCTCCGCTGATCGGGATTTCGCCCGTATTATGTTTCTGCATCTTTAGGAGTGCTTCGTGATGAATCATTTTCTCAAGACTTTTTTCTTTGCCTTTCTGTCGGCCGCGGCTTTCGGCGTCGATATGATCGGCATCAGTAACGACAACCTTATCCTTCCGCCCAATC
>JAPDPN010000120.1:0-7902 GCA_034506455.1 Candidatus Zhuqueibacterota bacterium
CCGACGATCCTCGGCTACGGCTGCAGCGTGCCGGCGGTGATGGCCACCCGAATCCTTCCTTCGGCGCGCGACCGTTTTATCGCCGCCGTCATCGCCGTTCTCGTGCCCTGCTCGGCGCGCATGGTGGTGATCATGGGATTGGTCGGCTACTATCTGGGCGGAGCGGCCGCTTTTGCCGTCTACCTGTTCAACGCCCTGGCCGTAACGCTTACCGCCATGGCGCTCTCGCGCCTGATGCCCGAGGATTCGCCGGGACTCATTTTGGAAATGCCCTCATTTCGTCCCCCGAAACTCAAAGTGCTGCTGGCAAAAACGTGGCTCAGACTCAAAGAGTTCATCTTTATCGCCTGGCCGTTGCTCATCGTCGGCAGCGCCCTGCTTACGGGCGTCGAACTGCTGGGCGGAACCCAGGTCATTAATCGCATCACGGCGCCGCTCATGAAACTGCTCGGCCTGCCGGAAGCTGTGGGCGTGACCCTTCTCTTTGGCGTCCTGCGCAAAGAGCTGACCCTGCTCATGCTGTTTCAGGCCTTGGGAACGCAGAACGTCGCGGCGGTCATGACTCCGGCGCAAATCTTGACCTTTACCCTCTTTGTCGTCTTTTACCTACCCTGCATGGCGACTCTGGGAATTATGGCGGCGGAATTGGGGTGGAAGAGGACCGCAGCCGGAGCCGGCGTCTCGTTTATCATCGCCGTGCTCATCGCCTTGACCGCAAGGATCGTCACCGGCCTCATTTTTTGAATAAAGATCGCTTTTTATCCGCCGTCAGCTTTTTGCCATAGTTCAATTGCGAGTCCGTGGTCAGCATGGGAAAGGGAGGAACCACCATCGCGTAGGGCTGATCCGTGTACACGGCAAAGAGATCGATGCGCGTCAGCTGGATGCTTTCCAAAAGATGGGTGTTGATTTCGATGAGCGGAGAATATTTTGTCTGCAGCGAATCGATGAGCGGGTTGAGATCCTGCTCGATGATCGACAGGTAACGTGCGGGAAATTCGTCGAGCTTGCCCAAAGCGACCAGATATTCGTTTCGCGCTGCTTCCGCCAGATAAGCGTCGCGCCACATGGCGGCGCGCTGCTGCACGTAGGGGTGCTTGTCGAACCCTTCGCGATAAGCCTGCCGCGTGATGTACTTGTCGCGAATGATGTCGACCAGCGCCAGTTTGAGCTGCTCGGCAAACTCGTTTTTCGCCATGCGCCGCTTGCGAAAATGCAGCGGATGCAGCAGCAGCTCGCGATCCAAATCGCCGATCGTCCATACCTCGCCGTCGACCTTCAACAGCGGCCGATCCTTCCAATTCTGCAGACGAAGCGAGAGCGAATCGATCGGCAGGTCGTCGCCGCCGCTTTTGCCCCACATCAGCTTTTTCATCACCATCTCTTTTTGCTCGCCGGGCGGAAAGTAGATCGGTCCCAGCAGGTTGACCAGCTCGACAAACGTCTCGGGATTGAATTCGACCTTTTTTCCCTTCATCAGCTTGACGACATAGCTGCGAAAAGCCTGCTCGGCATATTTAAAGGTCAGGTGTTCGGTAACGTCGCGCGAACGGTTCTGCACCGCATGAGTGTTGAGATCGATCTTTTCCGTCCAACCGTCGACGACCAGCCAGAGGAATTCGTTGTCGATCTGCAGCGGGCCGATCGTTTGCCCCGGCTTGATCGGCTGCTCATAGAGCGCCTGCTTGACCTGGTGGATTTCTTCGCCCGCAAACTCGACCTTGCGGGTCGGCAGGCGATCGATGCCGAAAATCTTGCGCGCCGTCTCTTCGAACGGCTGCTTCTCGTGAATGACCTTTTGCACCAGCAGATCGTTGACGGCTTTGTTCTTGGTGGAAAGATAGCGAATCTCATAGGTGCGTGCGGCCAGATCATAGACGCGCCGCACCTCCTGCGGATCGAGCTTGATCGGCTCGTAAAAATGCCGGCGATAGAACATCTGCCGCATGGCCTGCTCTTTCTGCCCCTGAATAAAGAGCCGGAACCGCTCATTGCGCGCCAACTCGGTCGACTCGCCGCGGTCGCGGGCGAGCAGCGCCTCGGCAATCAGGGAATTGAGGATGATCTTTTTGTGCACATAGTAATCCATTTTAGCGTAGGGCGGCCGGATGGTATACTCGGCGCGTTCGAGAAATTCCCTTTCGGTGATGACGCGGTCCCCGACCCGCGCCATGATCCGCTCCTGCGGCGCCTCTTTTCGGGCGCAGGAGACGAACAGCAGCGAGGCGGCAATAAGGAAAAAGCTCTTTTTGCGCATCGATCGATCCTTTTTTGCTTTCCGATAATGTTTAAGATACATGAAAAGCGGCAAAAAGGCAATAGCCGCTGCAGCGGAAACAGGCAATGAAAGGCCCGAAAGCAACGCCTCCGGGCAGAGAGATATCTGAAAACGCAACTTGCTTTTTAAAGGATAGGCATCGTGCTCAAAAAATTGCCTCGGCAGCGCGGCAGCCCTGCCTGCGAGTGATGCAAAAAGTGCCCGAGGCAGGAAACAGCCCAAGATCGCCAGGTCCGGCTTTGGCTTTTCAGCTCGGAAGAGACGAGCAAATGCCGACGTTGCATTTACGGCTGCTGTCTCTCGGGTTTGCCGGCCGAAACAAAGCAACGTACCAAGCTGCCGCGGTCGCGATCAGAGAAAACCACGGCTCGCCCGAACGGCCTTGCCAAATTCGGGTGCTTTGGGTTCGGAACAGAAAATCGGCTGTCGGCGTTCTGATGCCGAAGGCGTATCGGATTTCGGTTTGTGCCGCGACGACATGGGCGATCAGGCCCGGCATTGCCTTGATCTTGCCGTTCGGCTGTTGTTGCCGATATTGGGTCAGCCGAAGACAGAGGTCAAACCGATTTTCGTGCGGCCGAATCGTTTCTATTATGCGATGGAAAATCGACGCTTTCGTGGAAGGGGAGGCAGGACGCGGTTTCCGCTCGACGCGGAGCCGTTGAGCGGCGCACCGTCAATTCAAAAACTGGAACATTACCATCTTTATCCGCAGCCCAACCTGGCGAATCTAATGAGGTTGACGAATTCGGGAGGTGCGTTATGATAGCGATCGAAAGTCAACTGCAGTCGCTGCGTAAATGGAGCGAAGCAACCGAAAACGACGTGCTGACGATTTACGCCGACGTCAATCCGGCCAAGCCGGAGAACGCCGGTCGCGTCTGGCTGACGCGGGTGAAAAATGCCTTAAAGGACATGCCGGAGATCCGCGACCGCCAGGGCAAACGCGACCAGCCTTTATACGATCAGGTGCTCGATCTTTTGGAAACGGAGCGACCCGAGGCGCGCACGATCGCTCTCTTTGCCCACCGCGAGCAGCACGGCCGGCTCTATGCCGAGCGGCTGGACCTGCAGATCGAGTTGCCGGTCGTGGATCTGACGCACGGCCGCATCGAGGCGCGTTACGGCGCGCCGTACATGACGCCGGTATGGTTTGCGGTTGACGAGTATGACCGTACCGGCATCTTGTTGTTGGCGGCCGGACAGTGGCGCTTTTTTGAAGTTTTTCTCGATGAAATCCGTGAAGATGAGGAGGCGCTTGCCGGTATCAGCGCGGAGGACTGGGAGGAGCTGGCGGAAGCGGGCGGCAGGATGGCCTCGGAATGGCGGGCGCGGGCCGGCAAGCCGGGCGGACGCTTTGACAAGCTTTCACCCAAAGAACGGGAGACGGCGCGTTCGGCGGCTTGGATGAACCGTCTCTACGGCCGCTTGTCGCGCGCTCTGGAACAGGCGGTCGACCGCCTGGCAATCGAGCGGGTGGTCCTCGTCGGCGAACAGTGGCAGACCAGCCATTTCGAAACCTATCTCAGCCGTCGACTGCAGAACCGCATCGCCGCAAGGCTGCCTCTGTGGCCGGACGCCAAGCAAATCTCGGCCAAAGCGCTCTGGCGCCGCGTGGAGCCCGCTCTGGTGGAGGCTGAACGCAAGGCCGAAGTAGAGCTTTTGGAAGAGATAAAGAGAGAACAGGGACTGTGGGGCGTAGACGACGTGCTCGATGCGCTGCAAATGGGCAGGGTCCGACGATGGGTGCTGCCGTGGTCGCTGGAAACTACGATCTGGCGCTGTCCCGAAAACGGCTTTGTCGCCGCAACCGAGGAGGCCATGAGAGCCTTGTGTCCGAAAGCCGAGCAGGTGCCGCTGCGGGAGCACGTTTTCAATTTGGCGATGACTTTCGGCGCCAAAATCGAGTTCGTCCGCGGACCCGCGGAACAGCGGCTGATCGCCGAGATGGGCGGGATGGCGGCGCTGTTGCGCTGGTAGGCGAATCGATCCCTTAACCGATTTGTACCGGCAGCCGACAGCGGCGCCTCGTCCAAATAAGGTCAGCCTTGCGCCATCTCTGTCGGCGCAGTCGGCTTGAGGATGCGGCTGCCAATCAGACCGTCTTTGCGCCGCATCCTCACAGCCGCATAAGCTTCACCAAAACGTTTCGGTTAAGCACGGAGATCGAGGGGGGAGAATCGGTTTTTCAGGAGCGATTGTGTGATCGCTTTGGGGATTGTCGATTTTTATAATATTGCTGCTTTTTTATTCACTTGCCTGCCGCAAAAGACTTGCAGCTCGCATGAATGGCATTGATTGCGTATGTTTTGATCAGATTGGCCGATCGTTATTTCGGCGGCCGTTGATTCTTCATTTCCAATAGGGATGGATGCCCAACGGGCGCGCAGGAATACCTTTAAAGAGAGAGGCGATGAATTTCAAGCGGCTTTTTTCCCGACTTTTTCGTTATGCCGTGCTGTATGTGCTCTTTATCGTCTTTTTCATGATCGGTTCGGCGGCGGTTTTCGGCATGATTCCCAAGGACGCTCCCTCCGAGCCGGGTTTGGTGCCGACCAGCGTCGGGCTGTTAATCATTGCTTCGGCCAATCTCCTCATCATTGCTGCGCTGATCCGCACGTCAAGATGGAGCGGATGGAAACTGGCGCTCAGTCTCGCGGCGGCTTATTACGGCGTGACCACGGTGCTGACCCAAATCGAGACGTGGTATTTTCTATCCTCCCTTACCGTCGAACCGCGACTCCTGCCGCGCCTGTTTCTCATGGGTCTGCCGACCGCTTTTCTGTTCGTTCCTGCGGCAGTGTGGATTTTGGGCAAAGGCCGCGCGGCGCCCCAGGCATTCAGTCAAGCCCAGCGGCTGCCTGCCCGGCAATGGATCTGGAAAACCGTCGTCTTGGGCATCATCTACCCGGCGCTGTATTGGACGGCAGGCTATTTTATCGCCTGGCGCAATCCCGAGCTGCGCGCCTTTTACGGGCAACCGGGCGAGGCATTGCCGTTCTTTGCGCACACGCTCGAGACCCTAAAAAACGATCCGCTGCTGCTTCCGTTGCAGTTCTCTCGCGGTCTGCTCTGGGTCCTATGCGCTCTGCCGATCATTCGCGGCTCAAACGCAGGACCGGTTTGGACCGCGGTGTTGGTGGGACTGTTCATCAGCGTGCCGCAGAACGTCGGACATATTCTCGCCAATCCCCTAATGCCCGTCGCGAGCGTACGGCTGAGTCACATGATCGAGACCGCCTCCTCGACATTTCTTTACGGCGTACTCGTGGTGCTCTTTCTCTACCGACCGCGCCGTTCTTTAGGCGAATGAAGCGGCTTTAACGGAAAGCGAAAGGCAGACCGGCATAGAGGTCGATGAAAAGAGAGACTTTCGATTGCGGCAGATGCGCGGTTTGCGCCGGCAGCCGCTTGATTTCACTCGAACGAAATTTGCTGTTGCGGGCAGGCCGTTCTCGACCACTGCGCGCATCTGTTCAGCAAAAAGGGTTTTGATAAACGCAGAGGAAGGTCATGTTTCCGATTCAAGACACGGTCGCCAAGCGTTACCCGCCGACGGTCACTTGGCTTTTGATCCTCGTAAACGCCGTCGTTTTTCTTTATCAGGTCTCCCTGCCGCCGCCGCTTCAAGAGAGCTTTATTCATACCTTCGCTCTGGTTCCGGCGCGCTTTTTCGGCAGCATGGCAGTGCTTAGACCGCCGGAGGGTTGGTCGGATTACCTGCCGTTTCTCTCCAACATTTTTCTGCACGGCGGTTGGCTGCACTTGATTCTGAATATGTGGACGTTATGGATTTTCGCCCCGGCCGTGGAAGATCGGCTCGGATCGCTCGTCTTTCTGCTCTTTTACCTGGTTTGCGGCGTCGCTGCTTTGCCGGCGCACGCGCTGGTCAATGCATCCTCGACCGTGCCCGCCCTCGGCGCTTCCGGCGCCATCGCCGGCGTCATTGGCTGCTACGTCCGACTCTTCCCCTTTGCCCGCCTGGTGACGCTCGTGCCGATTTTGTTCTTCCCCGTGTTTTTCGAAATCTATGCGATATTTTATGCCTTTTTCTGGTTCATCACCCAAATCATCCCCGGCTTGTTTTCGCTTCTCGTTCCCGCTTCCGAGGGCGGCATCGCCTGGTGGGCGCACATCGGCGGATTCGTCGCCGGCTGGATGCCGGCGCCGACGATCCGTCGGCCGGTGCGCAGCTATCGGCGCTTTTATGACGATGAAGGATGTTACGGATTTTTTCCGAACGGCTGTCGATAAAGAGGAGGATTACCATGGGAGCTATGGACATTTTTTGGATTTTCTTTATGATTTCATCCCTGCAGCCGGTGCTGCAGCGGCGCTATCTCGACGCCATGCGCATGCGCAAAATCGCCATGATCGAAAAGATGCGCGGCTCGCGCGTCATCCTGTTGGTGCATCGACAGGAGACCATGCGGCTGTTGGGTTTTCCGCTGATGCGCTACATCGATGTGAACGATTCGGAAGAAGTGCTGTGCGCCATTCAAATGACCGACGAGGATGTGCCGCTTGATATTGTTCTGCACACGCCGGGCGGATTAGTGCTGGCGGCGCTGCAGATAGCCCGCGCAATTCAGGCGCATAAAGGCAAGGTGACCGTCTTTGTGCCGCACTATGCCATGTCGGGAGGAACCCTCATTGCCCTGGCGGCCGATGAGATCATCATGTGCCGACACTCTGTTCTGGGGCCGATCGATCCGCAGATCGGACAATTCCCGGCAGCTTCCTTTCTCAAAGTGGTCGAGCAGAAACCGATTTCCGAGGTCGACGACCAGACCCTGATCATGGCGGACGTGGCGCGCAAAGCGATTCAGCAGCTCGAAACCGAAGTGACCCGACTGCTGTGCAAGCACATGCCGGAAGACGCCGCCCGCGCGCCGGCAAGCAAGCCGGCCTCCGGCACCTGGACGCACGATTACCCCATTTCCGCCGATGAAGCCAAAGCGCTTGGACTTCCGGTCAGCACCGACATGCCGACCGAGATCCTGCAGCTGATGACGCTCTATCCCCAGCCCGTGCGGCATCAGGGCGCCGGCGTCGAGTATTTACCGGTTCCCCGCCAGGGCAGGAGTCAAAATCCGTGACCGGCTGACGAACTTGATCTCGTAGGGCGGGATTTATCCCGCCCAAAAGCGCAACCGCCCGCAGCGCGTGGCTTCATCCCGCCCCCGCCGGGCACCCCCCGTAGGCCGGAATTGATCCCGTACCCGCATCGCGCTTGGTCGTAGCGCGAGATTTATCTCGTGCCTATCCCAAACCGCGCCATAAAAGATATCGATCCGGTCTCCAGAACTGCGGCATACCCCTTTACTTGCCCCTTTACGACCGCACAAAACCGCGGTACGTGGCTAAAACCTCGCCCCGCAAAACAATTTGAAAAATTGTTCTGCGACAACAATTTAAAAAATTGTTCTGCCGGCCGGAAAAGCCGCGGCGCAATTCAGCCCAATTTTTTATTGGACCTTCGACTTTCGACCTTTGACTTTGAAATTTTTCCCCTTGCCTTCAATTGCAAATTATTATAAACTATTCAAAAAATTTTATGATCGCGGGGCGATTGCGGCTATATACTTTTGAGATCACTCGGGCGGCAGGCTGCCGCGGCATCC
>JAPDPN010000121.1:0-2355 GCA_034506455.1 Candidatus Zhuqueibacterota bacterium
TACGGTCTGAATCAGCCCTCGCGAATGGTCGGCGGCGACTATTTCGACTGCATCCCGTTGAGCGACGGCCGTGTCGTTTTGGCCGTCGGAGATGTTTCCGGCAAAGGCCTCGGAGCGGCGCTGCTCATGTCGAACCTCCATGCCGGTCTGCATACGCTTCTGCAGTCCGGTCTGCCCATGAACGAGATGATCAATCGACTGAACGATCTGATCTATCGTCACACCGATTTCGACAAGTTCATTACTTTTTTCTATGCCGAACTTGATCCGCAAAGCCGGCTGCTTCGCTATGTCAATGCCGGGCACAACCCGCCGATGCTTTGTCGCAGCGACGGCGGCATCGAGCTGCTTACGGAAGGCGGCCTGATTCTCGGCATGCTGGAGGATGTCGATTATATGATCGGACAAGTTGAACTGCGCAGCGGCGATCTTTTAACGGCCTACACCGATGGAGTGACCGATGCACGTAACGGAGCGGATGAACTCTTTGATGAAGATCGATTGGCGGAGCTGGTCAGGTCAGCGGCCCGCGCCAATCTTCGCGCCGACGAGGTGTGCATGCAAATCGTCAAAGCCGTCGAAGACTTTAGCCGCGATCTCCCGCAGGCTGACGACATCACTCTTTTAATTGTAAAGGTCCTATAAAAGATATGAATGGAGTTGAGGCAAAGCATTCGGCAGCGCGCATCCTTTTGGTGGATGATGATGCAAACAACCGACGATATTATTTCAATGTGCTGAAACGGCAGGGCTATGAGCTCGATGAAGCTGCCTCCGGCGAAGAGGCAATCGAAAAGATTCGCGGCAACGCATATGATGTGGTAGTCAGCGACCTGCAAATGTATCAGTTGAGCGGCTTGGATGTGCTGGAAGCCGCCAAGGCAAGAGATCCGTTCACCCAGGTCCTGATCATGACCGGTTACGGCAGCATTCCCACGGCGGTTCTGGCGATGCAGCAGGGCGCGTTCGATTATCTATCCAAACCGGTACAAAAGGACGCTTTGGTTTTGCGCGTTCAGCGGGCGTTGCGCGAGCGGGCGCTGCGTCTGCAGTTGAAGGAACAGCAGGAGCGCATCGAGGCGCACAACCGCATGATCGAGCGCGATCTCGAGCTGGCGCAAAAGGTGCAGGCCAGCCTGGTGCCGTCGGATTTTGAGAACGAACGATATGCCGTCGCCATCCACTACGAACCGATGATCGGCATCGGCGGCGACTTTTGCAACGTCATGCCGTTCGACAAAGATCGATTTATCGTCAATATGGTCGATGTGACCGGCCACGGCATTGCCGCTGCGCTGCTCGTCAACCGTGTATGGAATGAGTTAGAGTCTGTGCTGCATCGGCAGCCGTCACCGGCAGAGGTGCTGAGGCAGATCAACGACTTTTTTTATTCGACGTTTTCGAAAATGGGGCTTTTCATGACCATCTTTTCCTTGGTCGTCGATTTGCGAAAAATGGAGGTGACCTATGCCGGCGGCGCCCATCCTGCAGCGCTCGTTGCCAATGCAAATCGTACGGCTCTTCTCGAACTGCCGTCGGACAATCTGATCATCGGCTTCATGCCTTCGGAACGCATCCGATTTTCCGAAGCCTCGGCGCCGCTCGAGCACGGCGACCGAATTGCCGTCTACACCGACGGCATCCTGGAGGCAGAAAGCGAAAAGGGCTGCTGTTACAGCATGCAGCGGCTCAAGGAAACGTTTGCGGCGCATCGCACTGAGCCGGCGGCCGTCGCCTGCCGCAGCATCGTCGAAGAGGTCAAGGCATTCAGCGGCGGCGTTTTGCGCGACGATGTGATGCTGATGATGATCGAAATCAAATGAACGTTATGAAACATACCAAGCAGAAAACAGCTCTGCTGTTCAATCCGTGGATCTATGACTTTGCAGCTTATGACTTTTGGATCAAGCCGATCGGTCTTTTGACCCTCGGCGCCCTGCTGAGGGCTAACGGCTGGACGGTGCAGCTGATCGACTGCTTGGATCGTTACCACCCTTTGACCGTCGGCAAAAGCAAGGACAAAAGCGACGGCACCGGCAAGTTTATTCGACAGGAGATCGAAAAACCGGCGGTGCTGAAGGATGTGCCGCGCCGATTTTGCCGCTACGGTATGCCGCCGGGTCTCGTGCGCAGCCTGCTTGAGAAAATCGAGGCGCCGGATCTCATTCTGGTTACCTCGGTGATGACTTATTGGTATCCGGCAGTCAGGGATGCCGTCCGGTTGATGCGCGAATATTTCCCTCAGGCTCATCTTATGCTCGGCGGCATTTACGCCACCCTCTGCCCTCAGCATGCCGCAGCGATGCAGCCCGACGAACTGGTGACCGGTGAGGGAGAGCTTGCCGTTATGCGCCG
>JAPDPN010000121.1:2455-7847 GCA_034506455.1 Candidatus Zhuqueibacterota bacterium
CACGATCTGGGGGCGCGCCTCTATCCGGCATCCTTTTCGCCCATTCCAGGCACCTCGGAGTGGCGAAAAGCTGTTGCTTCCGGCTTATGGGACCCTCAGGCCGATCTGCTGCTTACCAATACAACCCTTTTTCCGCTTTGGCGGAAGCTCTACGGTTGGTCATTCTGCAGCGAGCTGATCGAGTGGACGCATGAGCTCAACCGTAGCCTTGATAAAGGCACCGAAAATGAAAACCGCAGCCATCCGGCTGACGGTGAAGCAATGCTTTGTGATGTTCCGGAATCTTTTCTATCTTGATTCATAATGAGATTCGGAGATAAAATTCGTTTGAACCGAATTTGGGTAAAATTGTCGGCCGTCATTACCCTGTTGGTTTTGCTGCTGATGATTGTGGTCTTTCACTTGATCACCCTGCGTCAGATCAAGACCGAGCGCGATCAGCTGCGCGATCATATGGAGCGAATCGCCATGCAGATCGCCTCGATTCGGCTGACCTCTGCGGATGATCTCCTCATTTACCAGGAATGGATCAAGGGTATTCTCGACTCGCCCGCCGGTAAGGACATTGTCTACATTGCCATTTATGATCGTAACCGCCGCCTCTTCGCCTATGCGCTCAATCCGCAGTATTTAGACGTTCCCTCTCCGCAGTTGCTGACGCCGGAGGATGAGGTCGACATCATTCAGCGGCTCAGCCGCGGCGAGGTGGCGGAGGAAAGCTGGAACGACTTTGACCACGTTCCGGTGGAAATCCGCACCGGCAGGCTCGATCTCGGCCGCGTCGACGTCGGCTTTTCTCTGATCGATTTCAACAACCGTGCGCGCAAAAATCTGCTCATCAACGTCTATATTTTAGCCGGCGCCTTTGCGGCCGTAGCCGGCCTGTCGATCCTCATCGGTCGACGCATCACCAAGCCGCTTGAACGACTCTCCGCCGCCATGTTGGATGTTTCGCACGGCAACCTGGACGTGCGCGTATCGATCAAAAGCCGCGATGAGCTGGGCAGGCTGATCGACAGTTTTAACTATATGACGCTGCGGCTGCGGGAAAAACGGCAGATCGAAATGTTTTCCCAAGACCTCATGCTTTTTTTCGAACACGAAAAGCTGCTGCAGTTGGTTATCGAACGGATCGTGGGGTATTTGGGAGCCGACTATGGGGCGCTCTTTCTGCTCGAAAACCGCGGCGAGAGTACGGCAGCGGTCTCCCGTTGGAGCGCGCCGATTCCCCTGCAGGAGACAATCGAGGAAACATTCGATCAGGATTGCCTGTACCAAATCGTCGGTCGACTGGAACCGTTCTTTATTGATAAAAACCGCCATGCAGGAACCCTCCTGCGGCTTCAGGAGCGATTGAAAGGCCGACTGGGCGCCGCCCAATTCGTTTTAGCGGCGCCGATGGTCAGCCAGGGCGAGGTGCTCGGCTTTGTTCTCCTGTCGCAGGAAACCGACGGCAGCCATTACGACGGCGACGAGCTGATGTTTTTACGTACGCTTTGCGGCCAAGCCGGCATGGCGGTTCGCAACAGCATGCTGCTGCGCGACCTGACCCTCCAGCAGCGACTGCAGAAAGAGCTCGAAATCGCCAGGCAGGTTCAGGCAGGCCTGCTTCCGGATCAGGAGCCGTGTCTGGACGGCCTGCAGCTGGCAGGCGCCTGTCTGCCCGCAGAAAAGGTGGGCGGCGATTACTATGACTATTTTGTTTTGGACGATCATCGCCTCGGCATAGCCGTCGCCGACGTCTCCGGCAAGGGCACTTCGGCGGCATTTTACATGGCCGAAATCAAGGGTATGATGTCGTCGATGACGCAGTTCGTAACTTCACCCAAAGAACTGATGCGGCGTCTCAATCGGCTGTTATGTCGAACGGTCGATCGACGAATTTTTACCACCATGCTCTACGGCATCATCGATTTGGCGGCGGGCGAGTTTGTCTTTGTAAGAGCGGGACACAATCCGTTGCTCGTGCGCCATGCGGACGGAACCGTCGATTTGCTCGTACCGCGCGGCATGGCTTTGGGCTTGGCGGGCGATGAACTGTTTGACCGTTTTACGGAAGAGTATCGTCTGCCGCTACGCGTCGGCGACATTCTTTTTATCTTTACCGACGGCCTTTCGGACGCCAGGAACGCAGCCAATGAAGAATTCGGCGAGGAGAGGCTGATCGCCTGGCTGCAGGCGTGCGATGTCGCCGATCCGATGCATATTCGACAGCAAATTTTACAAAAGATCGACGAATTCGCCGGCGGCGCCGTGCAGCATGACGACATCACCCTTGTGATTGCAGCCGTAGCTGCGGAAAAATCTTGAGATTACCTATGTCGAACAGAACGAGGCGAACGTTTGTCGTATTGGCGGCTCTGCTTTTGACCTGCGGCACTCAGGAAGAGCGCCGTATCCGGCTGAGTCGTCGGCCGTTGGACGTGTTGTCGCAGGAGCGCGTGCGCGCCGTCAGAATTGCCGTGGAAGAGAAAAAGCGCCTTGCCATTCTGCCTTTAAAGAACGAAACGCCGGATGCCTCCCCGGCTTGGCTTGGGCAGGGCCTGGCTGACATGCTGGCGCTCACTCTATCACAATCGAGGCAACTCAATCTTATTCCCAGCCGCACCGTCAACGACGGCTTGGCGCGCGCGAAACTCAAGCCCGAGGACCTAACCACGGCGCCGCTGTGTCGTCGTGCCGCCGCCGAACTTCGCGCCGACGCCCTCATCAACGGCTGCTATCGATACGTCGGCGATTCCTTAATTGTCGAACTGAATGTATGGGACGGTCTGAGCGGCGAGCGTCTGGAAACGTTAACCGCCGGTACCGGCAAACTCGACATCAAACCGCTCTTTCGCATAATTAATGCATTTGCCGGAAAAATCCGCAGCCTGATGGAAAAGCAGAAAAATGACGAACCGCCGATTCAGGAAAAGACGTCGCCTTTGGTTACGACGCATTCTCTGGAGGCCTACCGTCTCTATTCGGAAGGTTTGGCTTTGCTTGAACGATTCTCGATCAGCGAGGCCGCATCCAAATTTGCCCAGGCGGTGCAGCTCGATTCGACGTTTGCCTCGGCCTGCATGCGCCTGGCCTTGTGCCGGTTGATGGTCGGCCAGAAAAGCGAAGCAAAAGCGCTGCTGCGCCAAGCGCTGCGACATTCGGCGCAGCTGCCCGAGCGCGAAAGGCTGCCGATTTTGGCCTTGAAGGCGCAAGTTGACGGCGACTATAATCTGGCTGTGCGCCTTTATGAGCAATACCTGGAATCTTTTCCCCAAGACGTTCAGGGTCATTATCAGCTGGGCGAATATTATTTCAGCGTAGCCCGTGACTATCGTAGGGCAATCAGCTATTTAGAAACCGTCATCAGCCTCGATCCGGATTACAAGAGCGCCTACAATCTTTTAACTTATTGTTATGCCATGATCGGCGAAATGGAACGCGCGTTAGACGCTATTGATCGTTATGTTGAGCTCGCCCCAAACGAGGCCAACCCCTACGACAGTTACGGCGAAATGCTTCACAGCGCCGGGAGGATCCAAGAAGCTGTCGAAAAATATCAGGCTGCTTTGCGTATTGACCCTTCCTTTCTGCCGGCTCAACTTCACCTTACCGCTGCTTACCTGGATTTAGGCAAAACATCCAAAGCGCGCAGGTTCCTACAGAAGAAGGTGCTTAATCAACAAGACGTTGCTGCCCGCCGAAGCGGTTTCAAGCTGCAGGTGCTTACGGAAATCGTCGCCGGCGACATTAACCGCGCGGAAAAGCTGCTGCGCTCCGTAGGATCGTCGAATCCGGAAGAGCAGCTTTGGAGTACGTACGTTCTGTTGCTGCTTCGCCCGGATTCCCAAGAGTACCGCCGCGACTTTGTCGAGCTGGTCGAAAACGAGTCGGCACGCATGACCGATCCCGACTATGCGGCGGAGCGGTTGTTTCAGATCAGCTCTTTGGCTTTGGAACTCCAGATTGCCTTGCCGCAGGTGAGTCGTCTACTCTATGAATATCTGCGCAGCCACTCCTCACCCTTGGCCATGCAGATTGTGCTTGCCTATGCGGGAGTGTTTCAACTTTACGGCATTCCGTTCTCGGTTCAGGACGAACTTTTGCCGTCGATTCGCTCCATGCCCGAAACGTTTCAAAGCTGGGGGCCTATACCGTGGGATTATTATTGGAAATACTTTTTTATCGGACTCGATCGCGCCTCTAAGCGCGGGATCGATGTACAGGCAGTAGCGGACGACCTGGCCGATTTTGCAGGGCGCAGCGGTAATCGGTCGATGCAGATGGAAAGCGTTCTGGCTCAGGCGGCCGCTGCGCATTTGCAGGGTCGAGAGGACAGAGCGAGGCAGATCCTTGCCCAAGCTGGGATGCCTATGGAAAGCGATTGGCTCGTTCTCGGTCCCTTTGAGGTTCGGCGCGGCTTTTTGCAAAGCTTTTGGCCCGAAAAGCACCAGATGAACGAATGGCCTAAACTCGATTTGTCGCCGACGCCGCAGCCTGCCGCCGACAGCCGCTTTGACGGTTATGTCGATTTACACGAAATATTTACGACCCGATTCAATCAGGCGGCGTATGCGATACTGCATGTCTATTCGCCGACGTTGCGCAAGGCGGTGTTAGCGGTGGGGACCAATGCCCGGTTAAAAGTCTGGTTGAACGATGAACCGCTGCGCATGATCGTTCGCACCACTCCCGCCGTGATCGATCAAGATCTTATTCCCATACGCTTAAAGCCGGGATTGAACAGCCTGCTGCTGCGCCTGGACGTTCCTTTCGGCGAGATCGGATTCTACGGTCGATTTCTCACCCCCTTCGGCGAGGCGATTACCGACTTGAAATTCGGCGATCAAGCGATGACCGCTGCCCGCGAAATGGAGCTTGGCGAATGAACGAACGGTATGAAAAAAAGCCGCCTTTTTTCATGGCGGTGGCCGGCAATATCGGCGTCGGCAAGACCACGCTTACCCGCCTGGCCGCCGAACGACTCGGCCTCAGACCCTTTTTCGAGCGCGTCATCGACAATCCCTACCTGGACGATTTTTATCGCGACATGGCCCGTTGGAGCTTTAACCTCCAGATCTTTTTCCTTTCCAAACGGTTCATCGATCAGCGAAAAATTTCCGAAAGCAGAGTGCCGTGCATCCAGGATCGATCGATTTATGAAGATGCCGAAATTTTTGCTTATATTCTGCACAAGCAGGGTTATATGAGCGATCGGGACTATCAAAACTATTGCGACCTGTTCGCTGTTATGACCGATTATCTGCGCAAACCGGATTTGATCGTCTATCTGCGCGCCTCGACGTGGACCCTGATCACTCGCATTCGCAAACGCGGACGCGAGTTCGAAAAGCGCATCACCATCGATTATCTGCACGAACTGAACGAAGCGTATGAGCGTTGGATCAAA